>NZ_JBWJVK010000004.1:0-139822 GCF_056428945.1 Flavobacterium sp. GNP010
GTGATTTCGAAAAAAGTAAGTAGAAGTAAAACATTGCTTTTAAAAATAAAAAAAGCCGAACGATATCGTTCGGCTTTTGTCGGGGTGGCAGTGTTTATTCCGAAAACGGAAATTCGAACCTGCGGCCTTCCCGATTTGCAATCGGGACGCGATAACCATTGCCTATTTTGAAATTAATGCTTCTATTTTAACTTTACTTTTCCACTTTTTTATTTCCTGCTCGCGTGCAATTGCTAAAGATTTTTGGTCAAATAATTCAGAATAAACGACTTCCCAATCTTTGGCTCTTGCTGTAAATCCTTTATGAGCACTCAAATGACGTCGCAATCTTTCTTCTACAACCATGGAAGTAGAACCTACATAATAGATTTCGTGAGTTTTCGAAAAAAGGATGTAGACGTAAAACATTGCTTTTAAAAATAAAAAAAGCCGAACGATATCGTTCGGCTTTTGTCGGGGTGGCAGGATTCGAACCTGCGGCCTCCTGCTCCCAAAGCAGGCGCGATAACCGAGCTACGCTACACCCCGAAAGCGGGTGCAAATATACAATTCTTTTTAGCTTCTGCAAAACATTTTGAAAAATAAGAACAGTAATTAAATTGCAATTGCTACAACTTTTAAAATAGCACCAAAAACCTTTGTACAGCGAACTCTTTTTAGCCCAGATGGGAGCGAAAAGCTTTGCAGCATCACTGCTTTATTTTCTAGAACTAAAAGAGCGACTGAAAGAAGCTCCTTTTAGGGCTTTAGAAAATTTAGTAGTGATGCAAAAACTTGTAGCGTACAGCTGGATAAGCTCCTAGAAAGCAAAATTTAATTTGAAAATGACCCTACACAATATCCGACTAATCAAGCTTTAACGAATGTTAACAAAATAGATTTTTAGAAACCATAAATAATTGTATTTTTACGGTTCAAAATTTAGAAAATAAATGGGCAAAATCATCGCGATTGCTAATCAAAAAGGAGGAGTAGGAAAGACTACAACATCAGTTAATCTTGCTGCTTCATTAGGGGTTTTAGAAAAAAAAGTATTACTTATTGATGCTGATCCACAGGCAAATGCTTCTTCAGGATTGGGGATTGATGTTGAATCTGTTGAAATAGGTACGTATCAAATTTTAGAACACAGTCACACTCCGAAAGAGGCCATTGTAAAATGTTCTGCACCAAATGTGGATGTTATTCCATCACATATTGATCTTGTCGCTATTGAAATCGAATTAGTCGATAAAGAAAATAGAGAATACATGCTAAAAAAAGCATTGGAAAGTATTAAAGATGAGTATGATTACATCATTATTGATTGCGCTCCGTCACTTGGATTACTTACTCTGAATGCGCTGACTGCAGCTGACTCAGTTGTAATTCCTATTCAATGTGAGTATTTCGCTCTAGAAGGTTTAGGAAAATTATTGAATACGATAAAAAGTATCCAGAAAATTCACAATCCAGATTTAGATATTGAAGGACTTTTGTTAACCATGTTTGATTCTAGATTGCGTTTATCTAATCAAGTAGTTGAGGAGGTTCAAAAACACTTCAACGATATGGTTTTTGACACAATTATTCAAAGAAATGTGAAACTGAGCGAGGCTCCAAGTTTTGGAGAAAGTATAATAAACTACGATGCGACTAGCAAAGGAGCAATTAACTACTTGCATCTTGCCCAAGAAATAATTAAGAAAAATAGCAAATAGTTTTATGGCACAAGCAATTAAAAAACAAGCCTTAGGAAGAGGATTATCTGCATTATTGAAAGATCCAGAAAACGATATCAAATCCGTAGACGACAAAAATGCTGATAAAGTTGTAGGAAATATTATTGAGCTTGAAATTACTGCAATTGAGATAAATCCGTTTCAACCTAGAAGCAATTTCAATGAAGAATCGCTACGAGAATTAGCCACATCGATTAAGGAATTAGGAGTTATTCAACCCATTACGGTTCGTAAATTAGAGTTTAATAAATACCAATTGATATCTGGAGAACGCCGTCTTCGTGCCTCTACTTTGGTAGGCTTGACGACTGTTCCTGCTTATATTCGTATTGCAAATGATAACGAATCACTTGTCATGGCCTTGGTTGAAAATATTCAACGTCATGATTTAGATCCCATTGAAATTGCGCTTTCTTACCAACGCCTGATTGACGAAATTCAATTGACTCAAGAGCAAATGAGTGAGCGTGTTGGAAAAAAGCGTTCTACAATTGCGAATTACTTAAGACTTTTGAAACTAGATCCAATTATCCAAACAGGTATCCGTGACGGATTCATTAGTATGGGTCATGGACGCGCCATCATTAATATTGAAGACCAAGAGGTACAAACTGATATTTATCAAAAAATTGTTAGTCAAAATCTATCTGTTCGCGATACCGAAACACTAGTAAAAAACCACCAAGAAAGTTTAAAACCTAAGCCTGCAGGCAAACCAAAAGCAGCTTCATTTGAAATTGCAGATGCACATAAAAGTACTTTTACAAACTACTTTGGAACCAAAGTCGATGTTAAAGTAGCTGGGAATGGCAAAGGGAAAATTACTATACCATTTCATTCTGAAGAGGATTTCAACAGAATTATTAAATTAATAAACGAATAGTGCATAAAATAATTTTCATAGGTCTATTCCTTTTAGTCATTGGTAATACTGTTGTTTGTGCCCAAACAGAAACAGCAGCACTTGTAGTTAAAGACTCTTTGAAATCTAATGATATTGATCCGTTAACTCCTGCAAAGGCGGCTTTTTACTCTGCTGTTTTACCTGGTTTGGGTCAAGCTTACAACAAAAAATATTGGAAAATCCCGCTTGTTTACGGTGCTTTAGGTACTAGTATTTATTTTTATATTGACAATAATAAAAAATACCATCAATACCGAGACGCTTACAAAAGTAGACTTGAAGGATACACCACCGATGACTTAGCTTTTTTGGATAACAATCGATTGATTGCCGGACAAAAATTTTACCAAAGAAATCGAGATTTATCAGCCTTAGTCACCTTAGCATTTTATGCCTTGAACATCATTGATGCAAATGTCGATGCTGCATTAATACAATTCAATGTAGATGAAAACTTATCGATACGACCTGTTCTTTATCCCAATGATGTAACATTAAAGACTAATGTGGGACTAACTTTTAATTATAATTTTTAGAGCGAAAGCAATTCGATGCTTCGTTGTCTAAAATTGAAACCATAATATACAATCAAATGAAAATTGCGCTTTTAGGATACGGTAAAATGGGTCAGGTAATTGAACGAATTGCACTGGAAAGAGGCCATGAAATCGTTTTGAAAAAAGACGAGAACAATACGTTTGAAGGCCTTTCTATCGCTGACGTAGCCATTGATTTTAGTGTTCCAACGGCTGCAGTAACTAATATTTCTAGTTGTTTTCATGCCAATGTTCCCGTTATTTCAGGAACTACAGGCTGGTTAGATCATTACGATGAAATGGTAGCGCTGTGTGAGGAAAAGAATGGCGGTTTTATTTCTAGTTCTAACTTTAGTTTAGGAGTGAATGTTTTCTTTGAGCTTAATGCGTATTTGGCAAAAATGATGTCTAAATTCAAAAATTACTCTGTGATAATGGAGGAAATTCATCATACTCAAAAACTTGATGCTCCAAGTGGTACCGCAATTTCATTAGCCGAAGGTGTTATCCAAAATAGTTCATACACCAATTGGACATTAGAAAAACCAAAGACAACCAACCCGAGCGACAGCGAACAGGCGAAGCAAATTCAAATCGAAGCGAAAAGAATAGGTACAGTTCCAGGAACCCACACGGTAACTTATAATTCTGAAGTAGATGCCATTGAAATCAAGCATACTGCACACAATCGTGAAGGATTTGCTTTAGGTGCCGTAATTGCAGCCGAATGGATTGTAGGCAAACAAGGTGTTTTTACAATGAAAGATGTATTAGAATTAGATGCATAAACTTTCATATCGATAGATTTTTAGAAATCATAAACCGTTCAAATTTTAGAAAAAACAAATAACTCGTTAATCAAATAAACATATTATGTCAACATATCAATGGTTTGTATTCTTTCTGCTGGTGCAAATAGTTCATTTTTTAGGAACATGGAAATTATATGAAAGTGCCGGAAGAAAACGTTGGGAAGCTGCAATTCCCGTATATAATGCAATAGTTTTGATGAAAATAATAGGTCGACCAACCTGGTGGACAATTTTACTTTTTATCCCTATTATTAATCTCATTATGTTTCCTGTAATTTGGGTAGAAACACTACGTAGTTTTGGAAAACGTTCAGGATTAGATACTTTTTTAGTACTAATAACTTTAGGATTTTATATTTATTACTTGAATTATGCTCAAAAATTAGAATACGTAGCAGATAGAAGTTTGGTACCTCACAACAAAACTGCTGATACTGTTAGTTCGTTACTTTTTGCAATTGTAGTAGCAACAATAGTTCATACCTATTTCATACAACCCTTTACCATTCCAACTCCATCATTGGAAAAATCATTACTAGTAGGTGACTTTTTGTTTGTAAGTAAGATGAATTATGGCGCAAGAGTTCCTATGACTACTGTTGCTTTGCCTATGGTTCATGATTCTATTCCGTTGACAAAAAACAAATCTTACTTGACTTGGCCTCAATTGCCTTATATGAGATTGCCTGGAATTCAGAATATTGATCGTACGGATATTGTTGTTTTTAACTGGCCCGTAGATACAGTTTATAGGTTTTTTGACACTTCAAAAAGACGTGCTTTTAAACCAGTTGATAAAAAATCAAACTATGTAAAAAGATGTGTTGGAATTCCAGGAGATAACCTATCTATTAAAGACGGAATGGTATATATCGATGGTAAAATTTTACAATTACCAGAAAGAGCTAAACCCCAATTCTCTTACAAAGTAGCATTGGACGGTAAAACACCAATCGATTTTGAATATTTACTGAAAGAAATGGATGTTACCGATCCAGTGATGTTTACGGATCAAACCAAAAGAGATACCTTGTTTTTTAGTGCTTTGACAGATGCCAGCGCTGAAAGATTAAAAAATATACCCGGAATCACCGGAGTTACCAGACAGATAGCTACCGATATTGACCAAGCTAATAATGGAAAAGGGGTATTTCCACATATCAATAAGTGGAACAGTGATAATTACGGACCGATCTATGTTCCAGAAAAAGGGAAAACCGTTGCTTTGACAGTTGAAACCTTACCGTTTTACAAAATGATCATTACTGATTATGAAACTGCTGAAAATGACGTTAAAAACGAATTACAGGTAAATGGAACGGAAATAAGAATCAATGGTAAAGTAGTAAAAGAGTACACTTTTCAACAGAACTATTACTGGATGATGGGTGACAATCGTCACAACTCAGAAGACAGTCGTTATTGGGGATTTGTTCCTGAAAATCACATTGTTGGGAAGCCCATTTTTATTTGGTTAAGTTGGGATACTAATGGGAAAGGCTTGAATAAAATACGTTGGGACCGAGTTTTTACAACAGTTAGCGGCGACGGACAGCCACAATCCTATTTAAAATACTTCCTAATTGCTTTAGCAGCATTTTTCATAGGAGAATATTTTTGGAAAAAAAGAAAATTAGCTAAACAATAGTCAAAAGTTTGAAAGTCAGAAGTCATAAAGCCTATAGCCAATATAGCTTTATGACTTTTTACATTAAAATGATAATACATTACAACAAATATGAATATTCTCCTTCACCCAACTTACTTTCCATCAATTAGCCATTTTGCTGCCATGGTGCAATCAGAAAGTATCACCTTTGAAGTTGCCGATAATTTTCAGAAACAAACCAACCGCAACAGAGCTTATATTTATAGTCCAAATGGCATTCAGTTATTAAACATTCCTATAAAACATTCGAAAGAAAGTCATCCAAAAACGAAAGATATTAAAATTGAAACGGATTTTGATTGGCAAAAACAACACTTCAAATCACTGGAAGCAGCTTATAGAAGTTCGCCTTTTTTTGAATTTTTTGAAGACGATATCAGACCTATTTTCGAAAAAAAACATACCTTTTTAATAGACTTGAATTTTGAAGTTTTAGAAATTCTTTTCCACTGTTTTCGAATCAAACTAGATTACAAAACGACAACAGCATACATTCCAGAGGTTGATCCCACTATTATTATGGATTTTCGAACTTTAGTAAATGGAAAAAAAGATACTTCTTCTTTTGAAAGTTACACACAGGTTTTTGATGACAAACATGGTTTTATCAACAATTTAAGTGTGTTAGATTTGCTGTTTAACGAAGGGAAATACGCCATGGATTATTTAAAAAACCAACGCCTTAGTATCAAATAAAAAAAAGATTTGTGATCACTCCAGAGACAATCTGGCCATAATAGGAAAATGGTCTGAATTTATGAATTGTGGGAAGTTTTCGAATTTTTTCACTTTCATTTTTTCATCAGCAAAAATGTAATCAATTCTAGCTGGATAATATCGGAACTTATAGGTTTCTCCAAATCCTTTACCAGCCTCTTCAAAGCTATCTTTCAACTTCCCTTTGATATTGCGATACACATACGAATACGCACTGTTATTCATGTCACCACAAATAATCATAGGATAGATACATTTTATTTTATGCTCTTTAAAAATCTCTGCCTGCTGCTGCTGCTGCTTGAATGCTTTGCTTATACGTCTAAATAAAACTTGCGATTTCTGCTGATTCATAGCATCAATATTTTCATCAATTTCATTTACATCAGGCGATATTTTAATGGATTGGATGTGCATGTTGTACACTCTGATAATGTCTTTTCCTTTCTTGACATCTGCAAAAACAACGTTGTTACTAGAATTTGGGAAAATGATATTTCCTTGGTCAATAATTGGGAATTTAGAAAAAATAGCTTGACCCGTTTTAATTTGGTTGCCGTCTGTAAAAATATATCGGTGCGGATACACTTTCAAATCAATATTTGCTGATGACGAGTACTCCTGAATACACAAAATATCTGGGTTCTTATCATTAATAAAGGTGAGAATATCAGCTGGCACATCGTCTCTTTCGATCCATTTAAACACATTAAAAAGACGAACATTATAACTCATTACCGTAAAATCTTTTTCGGCTATTGGAAGTTCAAGAGAAGAGAATTTATAAAATTTATTTATAAAAGTAATCCCAATCAATAACACCAAACCCGAGACAATTAATTGCTTTTTAAATTGAAATGCCCAATAGACAAAAAACAACCCATTAAATATGAAAAAAAGCGGCATAAATAGCGTCAATACAGACAAAAGCGGGAAAGATTTGGGAGCCAAAAAAGGCAAAACATAGGCAATAAAGGTCACTATAGTCAGCACTATATTCAAAAAAAACATTCCTTTATTAAACCATGAAAGATTCCTCATTTTCTCTATTTTTTAAATTAAAGCATTCAAAAATTTCGTGTTATTATTTACCTACTTTAAATAAGAATTCTTTTTCCTCACTGCTCAAGCTATCATAACCAGATTGGCTAATTTTATCCAAAATCTCATCAATTTGTTGCTGTGATTTATCTTTTGTAACGATTTTTGAAACTGACTTCACCTCTGGCCGGCTGTAATTTTTGTGAACTTTTTTGAAAGGTGTTGACGGCTTTTTTTGGAACAAATTTGTAAAAAAATCAACAAAGCGAGATACAACTTTACTTAAATCAGTTCCATTCTGAAGCAATTTAATAAAAATAAATCCAAACAGAGCTCCAGCTAGATGAGAAATGTGTCCGCCCATATTTTCAGATCGCAATTGCATCAAATCGATAACAAGAATAACAGCTGTAACATGCCATAACTTGACATTTCCAATAATCAATAACCGCAGATCCATCAACGGATAATAGGTTGTTGTAGCAACTAAAATAGCCATAATAGCTGCTGATGCTCCCACAATAGGTGCATTTATATTCAGCAAATAAAAGATCAGAACATAACTAATCCCTGCAAAAATAGCGCTTAATATATACAGCCCAAACAATTGCTTGGATGTAAAATAGGTCATAAACAATCTGCCTGAAAAATTTAGAACAATCATATTAAAAACGATATGCATGATGCCGCTATGAAAAAAAGAATACGAAAGCAACGACCATGGTTTCCAGAGTAATAGCGCCCCATTAGATGATAAACTCACATAATTAAGGTAATCAATATTGATACCCAACAAAGATAAAAGTGCAAAAAACAACCACGGAATCACAAACAAAGCCACATTCCAAAAGATTAGCCGAGTCACTATTCCTCCTATCTTGTATTGTACTTTCAAGTCATCAATAATATTCATATATTTTTAATATTTGGTAGCCGATTTTAATTGTCTAAAAAAACTATTTTATTTTAATTCCATCGGTTTTGATTGAACTGATTTTTCTTCCAATACCACATAATAATAAATCCAAACAAAGCACCACCAACGTGCGCAAAATGGGCTATTCCTCCACCTCCAAAAATAGATTTTCCAGAAATACCCAAATATAAATCAACTAATACTAAGCCGGGTACAAAATATTTTGCTTTAATTGGTACAGGAATAAACATCAAAGCCAATTCAGCATTAGGAAACATAAAAGCAAATGCTACAATTATCCCATAAATAGCTCCCGATGCACCAACTGCGGTACCCGCAAAAGCACTAGTAAAGTTTTGAAAATCTCCAGCTGCTATAAATTGCTGCCATCTAGTATCAATTTTACCCTCGTTCAATAATTGTAAAATATCTTGTTTAGGAAATCCATTAGCGATTAGCGTATTCAAACCATCTTGAAAATAGTAATAATTGACACCCGTATGCAACAAAGCAGCGCCTAATCCGCAGGAAATATAGAAAAATAAAAATTTCTTACTTCCCCAGATTTGTTCTAATGCTGAGCCAAAAGAGTACAACGCAAACATATTGAAAAAAATATGCATAAAACCCCCATGCATAAACATGTGTGTAATAGGTTGCCACAATTGAAAGTCTTTATTTTCTGGAAAATATAAGGCTAATATTTTATAGGCCACATCACCTATTACCAGTGTACCTACAAAAAAAAGTACATTTATAATTATTAATTGTTTTACGGTTTCAGTTACGTTTCTCATAATGCAAATTTTTTATCTAAATCTTCCACACGCATCGTGATGAAAGTGGGTTTGTGAAATGGGGAAACATTGGGGTCTTTACAGGCAAAAAGTCCGTTAACCAAGTTCTCCTGTTCTTTTTCGGTTAAGTGTGTTCCTGTTTTTACCGCTAAACTTTTGGCCATAGATTTGGCAATTGTATCGTTTTGACTAAAGCTACTCTCTGGAATTCCGTCCTGCAAATCGCTTAATAATTGTTCTAAAACCAATGACACTTCGCTTTCCGTTACATTCACTGGAATTCCTGAAATAACAACATGATCGGTGTTGTTTTCTTCGAAGACAAATCCAGTGTTCATTAATGATAATTGTAATTCACCGATGAGTTCCATTTCGCTTGACGAAAAAAATAGATTCAAAGGAAATAACAGCTGCTGGCTAGATGCTTGATTCACAGTCATATTTACTAAAAACTGCTCATACAAAACCCGTTGATGCGCCCTTTGCTGATCTACAATTACCATTCCTGATTTGATTGAAGAAACAATGTATTTTTTATGAATTTGATACGTTTTATGAACAGAATGTTCTACTTCTTCGTCATTAAATAAAGAAGAAGTCACTTCTTCATTTTCAAAAGTCATCTGTCCTATTTCGTCAGTATCTTGTTTTAAACCTACGTATAAACTTTCCCAATTAGATGTTGGCTCTGGTTTTCTATAACTGGAAAATTGCTTACTGGGTTTATCCTCAGCAAAAGGATTGAAAGTACCATCTACCTGAATTGTTGGCGTAGCACCTTCTAAATCTTTATAATGATACGGTGTGTCCAGATTAGCATCGCGGTCAAAATCTAAAACGGGAGCAACATTAAACTGTCCTAAGCTATGTTTTATGGAAGCTCTTAAAATAGCGTAAAGCGCGTGTTCATCATCAAACTTAATCTCCGTTTTAGTAGGATGAATATTTATATCTATTGTGTTTGGAGGCACCGATAAATATAAAAAATAACTGGGTTGCGTACCGTCTTTCAATATTCCGTCATAGGCAGCCATAACCGCATGATGCAAATAACCACTTTTAATAAAACGATCATTGACAAAGAAAAACTGTTCGCCACGATTTTTCTTTGCAAATTCTGGTTTGCTTACAAATCCCTGAATGGTAACTATTTCTGTTTCTTCCTGAACAGGTACTAATTTTTCATTGGTTTTGCCCGTAAAAATAGTAACAATACGTTGGCGTAAAGTTGAAGGCGGCAAATTGAACATTTCACTACCATTGTGGTAAAAGGTGAAATGTATTTGTGGGTGAGCCAAAGCTACGCGTTGAAATTCATCGATAATATGGCGGTATTCCACCGTATCCGACTTTAAGAAATTACGTCGCGCTGGAATATTAAAAAATAAATTTTTGACAGCAAATGAAGTTCCTTTAGGCAAAACAGCAACGTCCTGAGATACAAATTTACTACCTTCAATGATAATATGGGTTCCAAGTTCTTCTTGTTCTTGCTTGGTTTTCATTTCTACATGAGCTATAGCAGCAATAGAGGCTAAAGCTTCTCCACGAAACCCTTTGGTATGCAAAGAAAACAAATCTTCGGCTTGACGAATTTTGGAAGTGGCATGACGTTCAAAACACAAACGCGCATCAGTAACATTCATTCCCAAACCATTATCAATTACTTGCACTAAGGCTTTTCCAGCATCTTTAATAATTAATTTAATATCCGTCGCTCGTGCATCAACTGCATTTTCAAGAAGTTCTTTGACCACTGAAGCAGGTCTTTGAACCACTTCACCAGCAGCAATTTGATTGGCAACATGATCAGGAAGTAATTGTATTATACTCGACATTAAAAAATTTAGGTTTAAAGTTTAAGGTTTAAAGTTTTTTAAAACCAAGAAATACAAATTTAATGAATTTCTATTTGGAATAATAGCTTAATCATTTTAAAAAAAACAAAAAACCTATACTGTTTTAGATAACAGTATAGGTTCATTAAGTAGTATGTTTAAAACTATTCTTTCAATTCTAAAGGCCCAGCCTCATCCAACTGGAGTGCTCCAGCAGACAGTAAGTGTTGATTATCAACTTGATGAGACAAAGAAGCTTGTTGACGAATATAAGCCATTTTTATAGCGGCAATTGCGGCCTCAGTTCCTTTATTTCCATGAATTCCTCCACTTCTATCAATAGATTGTTGCATGGTATTATCTGTTAAGACACAAAAAATAACTGGAATATCCGTTTGAACATTCAAGTCTTTTATGCCTTGCGCTACGCCTTCACATACAAAATCAAAATGTTTGGTTTGTCCTTGAATGACGCATCCTATAGCAATTACAGCATCTACGTTTTGTGTTTGCAACATTTTCTTGGAACCGTAAATCAACTCAAAACTTCCCGGAACATTCCAACGAATAATATGCTGAGCAGGAACTTGGTTTTCTAAAAGGGCTTCAAAGGCGCCTTTAAACAGACCTTCTGTTATGGAATCATTCCATTCTGAAACAACAATCCCAAAGCGAAAATTTTTTGCGTTTGGGATTGAATTTTTATCGTAATCGGATAAGTTTTTATTTTCGGTAGCCATTTGCTTTTAGTATTTTGATTATAGAATTTTGATTTCAGATCTTAAAGATAGCATTTTGAAATCAAAAATATCCAATCTTAAATCACCAATCTTGTATCATTGTTTACTATTGTGCTAATCCTATCAAAACATCAACTGAAGCAGCCTCTGGAGTTCCTTCAAAATTGTCTTTAATGTCTGTGAAATATTTTAATGCATCCGCTTTGTTCCCTAAAGCTAAAGCTACTTTTCCAGCTTTTAATAGAAAACGTGGTGTTGTAAAATCATTTTTATTTGACTCAGCCGCTTTTACATAATTCTCTAAAGCTTCTTGAGGTTGATTTTTTTGAGAATATGCATCTCCTATCGCTCCTTTTGCCACAGCGCTTAAAACAATATCATCTGATTTAAATTTACTTAAATAATCAATTGCTTCAGTATATTTTCCTGTGTTCAAATAAGCAATTCCAGCATAATAGTTAGCTAAATTTCCTGCATCAGTTCCAGAATATTCATCGGCAATTTTTAAGAATCCAAATTTACCTTCTGAACCATTAAGCGATAACTTATACAAAGAGTCACTTGCTACTCCATCAGTTGCTTTTTGGAAATTTTGTTGTGCTACAAACATTTCATTAGCTGCTTCCTCTTGTTGAGGAGCCGCAACAAATCTCTGATATCCTAAATATCCAATTGTAAAAATTGCAGCAGCAGCAACTAAACCAATAATCACTTTTTGATTTTTAGCAACCCAATCCTCAGTTCTTGAAGCTGTTTCATCTAATTTAGAAAAAACTTCAGCTGTCGTGCTGTCTTTATCGTCAATGATTACTGCTTCAACTCCTTCGTTTACCTCTTTTTCTTTTGGTGTTTTATATCCTCTTTTGTTATAAGTAGCCATTTATTTTAATTTAGTGAGTCGCAAAAATAAAATTTTTATTCAAACCCACGCAAAAAATATGCTTTAATATTAAAAAAAATTATACCCAAACAATCTTTCTGGGCCAAGCCAAAATAATTTTCATAGAAAAAATAGAAAAGTACTTTATATGGATATTTTTCAATAATTTGCACCCACTTTGAAAAAGTCCTCAAATAATATCAAAGTTCCCCATAACAGTAAGCTTTTTCCATGTATCTAAAAAAAATTTCATTATTCAATTATAAGAATTTTTCAGAAGCAAATTTTGATTTTGACAGTAAGATAAATTGTTTTGTAGGCAAAAATGGAATTGGAAAAACAAATGTGCTGGATGCCATATACCATTTATCTTACGGGAAAAGTTATTTCAATCCGCTAGCGGTTCAAAATATTAAACACGGAGAAGAATTCTTTGTAATTGATGCTGAATTCGAAAAAAACGAAAGAAATGAACAAATTCTTTGCAGTTTAAAAAAGGGGCAAAAAAAAATCTTGAAACGCAACGGCAAGGCTTACGACAAATTCTCAGATCACATTGGCTTTATTCCTTTAGTTATCATTTCTCCTGCTGACAGGGATTTAATTGTAGAAGGAAGCGAAACCAGAAGAAAATTCATGGACAGCGTGATTTCCCAACTGGATTCCCATTATTTACAGCAACTCATTCAATATCAAAAAGTAATGAGCCAACGCAATGCTTTATTGAAATATTTTGCATTGAATCATGTTTTTGATACCGATACACTCTCTATATATAATGAGCAACTCAACGGTTTTGGCGCTTATATTTTCGAGAAAAGAAAAGAATTTATTGGCCAGTTTATCCCTATCTTCAACACGCATCATCAAGCTATAACGGGTTCGCAAGAAACGGTTCAATTGGTATATGAAAGTCATTTATACGAAAAAGACTTATTGACTTTATTACAGGAAAACATTAATAAAGACAGAGCTTTACATTACACAAGTGTAGGGATTCACAAAGACGATTTAGCATTTGAAATTGATCAACATCCAATTAAAAAATTTGGCTCCCAAGGACAGCAAAAATCGTTTCTAATCGCCTTGAAACTGGCTCAATTTGAGTTTCTAAAAAAACAAAGTGGTGTAAAACCCATTTTACTTTTTGATGACATCTTTGATAAATTAGATGAAAGTCGGGTGGCAAAAATTATCGAAATGGTCAACAGCGATACTTTTGGGCAACTTTTTATTTCAGATACGCATCCGGAACGTACTGAAGCCATTGTAAAATCGACGCATCAGACGTATAAAATTTTTAATTTATAACTTTTATTTAGTACCTCATTGCATTCAAAAAATTGAAAAATTACCTAATTTAGCGTATTCAATTTTAAACACCACTACAATGAAATTCCCTTCTATATGCTACGCAATCTTACTTTTTGTTGTTTTTTCCTGCCAAGGACAAAATTCGGAGGCAATCAAAACAATTGATGCAAAAGCCTTTGCAGAAAAAATTGCAACAACACCAAAACAACAAATTCTGGATGTGCGAACTCCTGACGAATTCTCTTCTAACCATATTGAAAATGCCAAAAATATAAATTGGCTTGGAAGTACTTTTATTTCCGATGTAGAAAAAATGGACAAATCAGTGCCCGTTTTTGTATATTGTAAAAGCGGCGGAAGAAGCCAGAAAGCAGCTGAAAAACTAAATGAATTAGGCTTTACAACCATCTATCAGCTAGAAGGTGGCATACTAAAATGGGAGGCTGCGGGTCTTTCTAAACCCAGTAACAAAAAAATAGGCCTTTCGCTCCCAGAATACGATAAGCTGTTACAATCTGATAAAAAAGTCTTAATTAATTTCTATGCAGAATGGTGTGCACCATGCAAAATAATGACGCCTTACATATTACAGATGCAAAAAGATTTAGGTGAGGAAATAGTAATCATTCGACTGGATGCCGACAAAAACAAAACCGTTATGGCAGCCTTAAAAATCAGTGAACTTCCTACCTTATTATTATATGACCATGCAACAGTAACATGGAAACATTCTGGATTTATTAGCGAAGCAGATTTAAAAAAACAACTATAATAGGCCAACTATGCTTTCAAAAGATACACTACAATTTCTAGATGACTTAAAAGCCAATAACAATCGCGATTGGTTTTTGGATAATAAAAAACGCTACGAAGCTTTCAAGAAAGATTACCAACTCCTAGTAGCTGATTTATTGGATGCTATGAAACCACTAGATCCTTCATTGGAAATGCTCGAAGTAAAAAATTGTACCTTTAGAATCAATCGTGACATTCGGTTTTCTAAGGACAAGACTCCTTATAAATCACATTTAGGCATTTGGCTTTCCTCTGGGGCAAAAGGCTTGAATCGTTCGGGTTATTACATTCATTTAGAAAATGGATCCAGCTTTATTGCTGGCGGCTTGTATTGTCCTGAAGCCAATGATTTAAAAAAAATGCGCAAGGAAATTGCTTATTTCCATGAAGACTTGGAAGCAATTCTAAACGAGAAAGAGTTTAAAAAAGAGTTCAATGACTTTGATCGAGATGAAAAAAATACGCTAAAAAATCCGCCAAGAGGCTACGAAAAAGAACATCCCGCTATCGATTTATTAAAATTAAAAAGCTTTGAGTCCTCGCAGAAAATTAATTTTTCAACAGCTGGAACAAAAGATTTCGTTACTACTGTAAGTAAAAAATTAATCCTTTTAAAACCTCTAAATGACTTTATCAATAGAGCATTAACGTCTGAGTAATTATAGTTTACACTGATGAAAAAAAAGAAAATACTCTTTCTAGGAGAAACCTACAGGGCCGATGCCATCACTTGGATGGATGGCCTCAAGGAATTTGGTGGTTTTGAAATTGTTACCTGGGAATTAAAAACGCCAAGTAATTGCATTCATAACCGAATTTTAAGGATTTTCGAATTTAAATTGGCTATTTTTAAAATTAGGAAAATAATAAAAACACAAAGACCAGATATGGTAATTGCAGAACGAACAACCAGTTATGGTTTTCTTGCAGCATTATCTGGCGTAAAACCAATTGCCATTGCACAACAAGGCAAAACCGATTTATGGCCTGAAAAATCGATTTCATTACCGTTAAAAAAATTGCTGCAATACTATGCTTTCAAAAAAGCAGATTTAATTCATGCTTGGGGACCTGTAATGACCATTTCAATGATAGAGGCCAATGTGGATATGAATAAAGTTTTGGTTTTACCAAAAGGAATTGATCTGGTTAAATTTAACAATCAAAACACCGCCAATCCTGAAAAAATTTGTGCCATTGTAACGCGTTCTTTATTGCCAGAATACCGCCATGATATTATCTTAAAATCATTTGCCATTTTAAACCAAAAAGGAATTGATTTCGTACTTACCATAATAGGGGACGGAACACAACTTTCTAAATTAAAAGATTTAGCAAAAGATTTAGACATCGAAAATAAAGTAAACTTTACGGGAAGAATTCCAAATACTGAATTACCAAAACTGTTACAACAATCTAATATTTACATTAGTATGCCCATCACCGAGGGTGTTTCAGCTTCTTTATTTGAAGCATTGGCTACTAATTGCTACCCAATTGTAACTGATATTGTAGGAAATAAAAGTTGGATTACACACCGCAAAAACGGACAATTAGTTACAATTGATGATTACAGAATGCTTGCAGACGAATTAATCTGGGCCTTTAAAAACGAAAAATACCGCAACGAAGCTGTAGCAAACAATCGATTATTTTTAGAAAAAAATGCTGATTACTCCATAAATATGAAAATTATTGCCAATAAATACCACGAATTAATCAACAACAATAGCCCCAATTAACTATGTGTGGCATTAATGGAATTTTACATTTACAAACCCAGAAAAAAGTTGATGAACGTATTTTAACAAAAATGCGAGATTCTCTAGAGCATCGCGGACCTGACGATAAAGGGATTTTTATAGAAAAAAATATTGGAATTGGTCATAGAAGGCTTTCAATTTTAGATATTTCATCATCAGGACACCAACCTTTTGTCTCCGAAAACAGCCGCTATGTGATGACTTACAATGGTGAAATCTACAATTTTAAAGAATTTAATCCCGAGTTAAAAAGTAGTGGATTTGATATTAAAACCACTTCAGATACCGAAGTTTTAATGAAATTATTTCAATTGCATGGTTTAAAAATGCTCAACCGCCTCAACGGTATGTTTGCCTTTGCTATTTGGGATAAATTAGAAAAAAAGCTAACTCTTGTTCGGGATAGAATGGGTGTTAAGCCTTTATATTATTCTTTTTATAACGAAACATTTTATTTTGCCTCCGAACAAAAAGCACTTTTCACGGCTGGAGTTCCACTCAAAATGGCGCAAGATGGACTGGAAGAGTATATTTTTAACCGATTTGTTGCTGGAGAAAACACGCTATATCAAAACGTAAAAAAAGTATTACCCGGACATGTCATGACCATTGACGAAGATGGAAAAACCACCGCAGAAAAATGGTGGGATCTTAAAAGAGAAATTCAAAACCAACCTAAAATAAAAAATCCGGTAGAATGGTTTCGAGAAACGTTTGATGATTCTGTAAAAATGCGAATGGTGAGCGACGTTCCTGTAGGTGTTATGCTCAGCGGCGGACTGGACTCCTCCTCGATATTGGCTTCATTGCACCATCAAAAATACAAAGACATACAAACCTTTAATATTGGTTTTAGAGAGAAAGAACACAACGAAGCACATTTGGCTAAAATGATGGCAGAGAAATTCAATTATGGATTTAAAACCATGCAATTAGAAGACAAAAATCTTTATGACCAATTAATAAATGCTACTTATTTTCAGGATGAGCCCGTCATGCATTTAAGTGAGCCGCATCTTTTAGCGCTTTCACAAATGGCAAAACCTGCTGTAAAAGTGTTACTTTCTGGTGAAGGTGCCGATGAGTTGATGGGCGGTTATAAGCGCTACAAAGCCTTACAACATCCATCTCTTCTGCATGTGATTACGCTACTTGGCAATTTCGATCTGTTTTCAAAAAAACCACTGCACAATAAACTGTTGCGTTTTGCTCAAATTCAGAAAAAATCAGATCTCGTTTTATTTAATGGTTCGAATATCTATCCTAAGGATATTGCAACCACTTTTGGGATAGAAGAAACACCCACAAACGAATACCGAAAAAAAATATACGAAGAAGCAAAATCATTGTATCCAAATAATCTTCGGCGACAAGCACTTTACTTTGACCAACATACTTATTTATGCTCCCTTTTAGACAGGAATGATCGTTGTACCATGGGCGCATCGATAGAATGTAGAGAACCATTCTTGGACCCGAGGTTAATTGTTGGATTAGGATCATTAGAGGATAAATTACTTTTTACAGGAATAAAAGGAAAATTCATCCTAAGAAACGCCATGCAAGACCGTTTGCCAGATGAAATTTTAAAATTCATAAAAGTAGGATTGAGCGCACCTTGGGGTGATTACATTACAAAAAGTCCTGCTTTTAAAGACGAATTAGATTCTTTCTCGAAAAGTGATTTATTTCAAATGCCTTATTTTGAACACATCAACATTCAAAAATTGGTACGTAAATTACAGCACGGTGACACACAGATGACACCCTATATTATGCCTCTGTTTATGATGCATATCTGGATGAAAACCTATGCAACTAAATTTTAATGCTTACTTTTGGCGCAGCACAGAACAATTCAAAAAAGCCCTCTCTTTTATGGAAATAGTACCTAATTTCTCTTTAAAAAAATACAATACTTTTGGCATTGAAGCCAAAGCAAAACAATTCGTTGCTGTTCATTCTGTACACGATTTGAAAATGATTTTACAGGAAAACAAAGCACAACAAAAATTTATTTTAGGTGGTGGAAGTAACATGCTTTTGACCAAAGACATTGATGCATTGGTGATTCATATCGATTTGAAAGGAAAGAGAATAATTGAAGAAAACGAAGATTTTGTTTGGGTCGAAAGTCAGGCTGGCGAAAGTTGGCATGAATTTGTACTGTGGACTATCGATCAAAATTTTGGCGGTTTAGAAAACATGTCACTCATTCCAGGAAATGTGGGAACTACGCCAGTCCAAAACATTGGTGCTTACGGAACCGAAATAAAAGACACTTTTGTTTCCTGCGAGGCAATGGCAATAGAAAGTCTGGATATGAGAACGTTCACAAAAGACGAATGTAATTTTGGATACCGAGAAAGCGTTTTTAAAAACGAAGCAAAAAATCAATACATTATCACATCGGTTGTTTTTAAATTGACAAAAATCAATCATAAAATCAACACTTCTTATGGAGATATTTCGGGAGAACTAGCGAAAAATAACATCTCGAATCCAACATTAAAGGACGTGAGTAATGCCGTGATTAGTATACGTCAAAGTAAATTGCCAGATCCTAAAGAATTGGGAAACAGTGGTAGTTTTTTTAAAAATCCAATTTTATTAAAATCAGATTTCGAAAAAATACACCAGCAATTTCCTGAAATGAAATACTTTGATATTTCGGAAACCGAAGTAAAAGTTCCTGCAGGATGGCTTATAGAACAAACTGGTTTTAAAGGAAAGCGTTTTGGTGACGCCGGAATACACAAAAATCAGGCTTTGGTTTTAGTAAATTATGGCACTGCAACAGGACAAGAAATTTTGAATGTTTCAAGGGATATTCAAGAGACGGTTTTCAAAACTTTTGGTATTCATATTGAGGCCGAGGTTAATGTGATTTAGATTTCAGCTGGCAGCGTTCAGTCGCAGTTTTCAGTTTAAAAAAATCGGAATTATATATTAATTTCAGATTGTCGATACCAAAATAGTATTTCAAAACTTCTAAATCCTAATTTTTAAATTAAAGATGTACACTCCAGAAATCTACAAAAATGAAAATCAAGAAGAAATCAAAAAATTTCTTCTTGAAAATAGCTTTGGCATTTTAATCAATCAAACAAACGGAAAATTATGTGCCACACATATACCGTTAGAACTAGAAACTACTACAGAGGGTAACGCTATTTTATACGGCCATATTTCCGCCGAAAATCCACAAGCTGAAGGGTTACAAAATAACGATGAAGTTTTAGCAGTATTTTCAGGACCTCACAGTTATATTTCTTCCTCGTGGTATGATCATGAAAATGTGCCAACATGGAATTATATTGCCGTTCATGTGTATGGAAAAATCAAAATTATTGAAGGAGAAGCCGTCATCGAATCCTTAAAAAAGCTAGTTGATAAGTATGAGAAAAACTCACAAAATCCTATTCGAGTAGAAAATCTATCCAAAAAAACCATGATGCAAAGTCGCGGAATTGTAGCCTTTGAAATTGAAATAACTGAAATTCAAGCTACAAAAAAAATGTCTCAAAATCGTGACGATAAAAACTACCAAAATATCATTACCGAGTTGAAAAAAGTCAATACAAATCAGTCCATAGCAGTTGCAAACGAGATGAAAAAATGCCCTATATAAATTCTTTCGAAATTCACATATTCTATTTACAATTTACAATTCTATTCCTACCTTTGCACTCGTCGTAAAATACAAGATTACAAACTCACTAAACGCAAAATGCTTATACTAATTCTTTACTTTTTTATCTTTATTGTTGTTGTTCAAATTTCATATTACTTGGGCGTTTTTGGGAAATTTGCTTTTGCGAAAGCACAAAAAATTACGCCAAAAAGAATACCTATTTCGGTAATTGTTTGTGCTAAAAATGAAGAAGATAATGTACTTAATTTTATTCCGTTACTTGCGGAACAAAACTATCCTGATTATGAAATCGTGCTCATTGACGATGCCTCTAGCGATGCCACTTTAGATATTTTTGAAGGTTTTGAAAAGCAATATTCCAATATTCGTTTGGTAAAAGTACAGAACAATGAAGCCTTTTGGGGAAATAAAAAATACGCACTTACTTTAGGCATAAAAGCGGCCAAAAAAGAGTACTTGTTATTTACTGACGCTGATTGTTACCCTACATCAAAGGATTGGATAACCGCTATGAGTTCGCAATTTACGATGCAAAAAACAATTGTTTTGGGTTATGGCAAATATGAAAAAATACCGAATTCATTCCTGAATAAAATCATTCGTTATGAAACTTTATTAACGGCAGTTCAATATTTTTCATGGGCAAAAATAGGACATCCATATATGGGTGTAGGTAGAAATTTAGCCTATAAAAAAGATGAGTTTTTCAATGTAAATGGATTTATAGAACACATGCAGGTTCGTTCTGGAGATGATGATTTATTTATAAACCAAGCTGCAAATGGCAAAAACACAACCATTGCTTATGCAACGGAAAGCTTCACACTTTCTAAACCAAAAACGTCCTACACTGATTGGTTAATACAAAAAAGAAGGCATGTTGCTACTGCACATCATTATAAACTACTTGATCAATTACAATTAGGAACATTTTATTGTTCTCAATTACTATTCCTTTTGCTTCCCATCGTGTTATTAGCATTCCAATTTCAATGGATATTAGTTTTAAGTTTATTTGCGTTACGCTATATAGTGGCATGGATTGTGGTAGGATTTTCAGCAGGTAAACTAAAAGAAAATGATATTAAATTCTGGTTCCCGCTAGTTGAAATAGCCCTAATCTTAACTCAAATCAATATCTTTATTGCAAATATATTCTCAAAACCGGTACATTGGAAATAAACAAACAAATAGAGAAAGCAAAACAAGGCGATCAAGTTGCCTTTACTTTTCTATTGGATTATTATTGGAATGAAGTCTATGGCTTTATGCTAAAACGTACAGAAAACGAGACCAATGCCGAAGATATAACTATCGAAACCTTCTCCAAAGCTTTCGATAAAATAGCAACTTACAACTCCGAATTCCAATTTAATACTTGGTTGATTGCTATTGCAAAAAATGTTCACATCGATTTATTGCGAAAAAAGAAATCTAGTCTTTTTATCGAAATAACCGATGATCAGGATCGGCAAGCCTACAATATAGCAGACACTACACCATCTGCTGAAGATGAATTGATTACTGAGCAAAATCTTTCCCGATTACTCCAATTCATCAAAGAATTAAAACCACATTATCAAGAAGTTATTCAGTTGCGCTATTTCCAAGAATTGAGTTATCAGGAAATTGCCAATAAAATTGAGGAACCTTTAAGTAATGTGAAAATTAAATTACTTCGAGCCAAAAAACTACTAGCCGAAATTATTCAGAATAAAAGATAGTGCATTCTTAAGCATTAAAGATTCTCTTTTACCAAAAATCCACACTAGTTGCGACATTTTACCTGAATTTTTATGCAATACATTATTTAGATTCTATCCTAATGCCATCACTTAAATACTCTATTAGACGTATTGTTTCAATTATTCAGTTAAAAATAAATTTTGCATACAATTAAATACCCTAATAGTTAATTAGTTGCGTATAAATTATAATTATTCTAAAATAATTATTAAATTCATATACTAAAAATCTTATTTCTCACGTTATAAAATAAAAACACTTTTTGCTTATGATTTAATTGTACTTAACCACTAAATCCTATACACTATGTCAAAACTAAGCATTTATGAAACCGGCTGGATTAATCTAGTTTTTCAAGACAGAAACAAAGAATATGGAGCGTATCAACTGCGCATGGAAAGTACCAAAACGGCATTAACAGCATTGTTTATGGGCGTATTGCTTTTATCTGGATTACTGAGTATTCCTGTGATTATGACGTACATGAATCCCAACAAAGGAACTACTATAACAATACCAGAACTTACAAATACCGTCGTTCAACTTATAGACATTATTCCGAATGAGTTGCAACCACAAGAATCGCAGCCCAAGATAAAAACTAAAAATGTGGATCTTCCTGTAACAAGTGCTGCTCTAGTAAATCCAGAAATCGTAAAAACTACTGAAGCCAATCAGGATATTGCAAAAAATACAGATAATACAGCGGTAACCAATACCCCTTCTGAAGGGACTGGAATAATAGGTCTAAATCCTACCACATCCACTGGAAATGGCACTGCAACATCACCGCCTGTTGATTCAGGCAATACCATCGTTAGCAGTGTAACACTCGACAAACTTCCAGAATTTCCTGGAGGCATTGCTAAATTCTACAATTATGTAGGTAATAATTTTGAGAAACAAGAAATAGACGGTACTGGATCTATTCGAGTTTATGTTTCATTTGTCATTGAAAGAGACGGCAGCATGACCGATATTCAAGTAAAAAGAGATCCAGGTTATGGCTTAGGGAAAGAGGCCGTGAGAGTATTAAAATCCTTGAAAACAAAATGGGCCCCTGGAATGATTGATGGAAAAGCAGTTCGAACCGCGTATAACTTGCCCATCACCGTTCAGTTAAATTGATATAAAAAAAGCAGAATTTAAAAATTCTGCTTTTTTTTTGCCATCTCAAAAAAGGTTTACTTTTTCTTTTTTGCTGTTGTTGGCTTAACTGTTTTCGATTTAGCAGTACCTTTTGTTTGTTGCACATATGGTTTGTACAATCCATCATTTTCCGCTCTTTGTCTAGCTATTTCTGCTCTTTCTTTAGGATCAGGATGCGAACTCATCATTTTATCCAAAAAAGAAGCTTGAGCACCTTCACTCATTTTTGCTATAATAGAAAATGCAGAAGAAACAGCATTCACGTTATACCCGTTTTTTTTCATAAAATTATAAGAGAACTCATCCGCTTCTGACTCTTGCTTTCTACTGTGCTTATTATCAATCACTACACTAGCAATTTTAGCTAATTGACTGTCTGTAATGGCCGCCACTTTATTTGATTGTGAAGCCACTGCATCTACAAGCGCTTCCTTTTTGTAAGCAGCTTTAATGGCATCACGAGAATCATGATTAGCGACATGACCAATCTCGTGACCAATGACGGCAAGCAATTCATTGTCATCCATTACATCCATCAAACCACTGTAAACACGCACACTACCATCAGCAGTTGCAAATGCATTAACTTCATTTAACTTATACACTTTGTAATTTAGAGTATATCCATCTCCAGAAGTATATTTACCAAAAACTTTATTGAGCCTTAAAGTGTAGGGATCTTTAAGTCCAGCAATAATGTGTTCCGAGTCCATTTTATCTACAGCTGCTTTAGATAAAGCTGCTGCATCAGCATCACTAAATATTAATCCTGCTGCTCCTTTTTGCAGGGCTCCCAATGCCCTTTCTCCAAAATTGATTTGTGCATTGGCTTTAAAAAACCCTAGTAACACCAATAATGCTGCAATAAGTATTGATTTATTTTTCATAAGCTATTGTTTTTAAATTTCAAATGTACCATTTTTTAATATTTCAAAAAAAATAAAAATCTACCTAAAATAACAGGATTAAAACGTGCTAGCATACAAGCTACAAAAGTTACTTGTACGATTAGTTCTTAAATATTATTTTAATGACCCCAATAAGCATCTCTCCTCCATATATTACAGATGGAATAAAAGCAAAAGCAAATGATACATTTAAACTCATCCTTCGGGCTTGGTCTAGTAAATACAGCTTAAAACAATTCTACTTTAGGCTCTTAAATCCTAATTCTAAAATCTAATTTCTTAACAAGTTTACTTATCTTTGTGCTTTGAAAATTGATATATGGAAACTGTTTTAGAAAATATTTTACCGCAAGGAACTCTGGGCAAAGGCGAACTAAACGTAGCTAAACCAAAATGGTTGAAGGTAAAACTTCCAATAGGCCAGAAATACACAGAACTTCGTGGCTTAGTAGACAAATACAACTTGAATACCATTTGCACCTCAGGAAGTTGCCCAAATATGGGAGAATGCTGGGGCGAAGGAACCGCAACCTTTATGATATTAGGAAATGTGTGTACACGTTCTTGCGGATTTTGCGGTGTAAAAACCGGAAGACCCGAAACTGTTGACTGGGACGAACCAGAAAAAGTGGCGCGTTCTATCAAAATCATGAACATTAAACATGCAGTAGTAACAAGCGTTGACAGAGATGATTTGAAAGATGGCGGGTCTATTATTTGGATAGAAACCGTGAAAGCCATTCGTAGAATGAACCCAAACACCACGCTAGAAACGTTGATAGGTGATTTTCAAGGCATAGAAAGAAATATAGATCGCATCGTAGAGGCCAACCCTGAAGTAGTTTCGCATAATATGGAGACGGTACGTCGATTAACGCGTGAAGTACGAATTCAAGCAAAATACGATCGAAGCTTAGAAGTGTTGCGTTACTTGAAAGAAAAGGGAATCAACAGAACAAAGTCAGGAATCATGCTTGGACTTGGCGAACAAGAGGAAGAAGTTTACCAAACCATGAGAGATTTACGTGATGCCAATGTTGATATTGTAACTATCGGTCAATATTTGCAACCCAGTAAAAAACACTTGCCCGTGAAGGAATTTATTACGCCTGAACAATTTGCAAAATACGAGCAATTTGGTTTAGAATTGGGCTTCCGACATGTTGAAAGCGGCCCATTAGTTCGTTCTTCATACAAAGCACAAAAACACATTTTATAAATAGTTTGTTCGTTTATTTGTTTAATCGGTTAACCAAATAAACGAATAAACGAATAATCATATCCATTTGAAAACAAGAATTGCCATAAACGGTTTTGGAAGAATCGGTAGAAATTTATTCCGATTGCTAATAAACCATCCCTCAATAGAAGTTGTTGCCATAAACGATATTGCAGATAAAAAAACAATGGCGCACTTAATTAAGTACGACAGTATACATGGAGTTTTACCATTTACGGCAAGCCATGACGAAAAAGGAATTCTAGTAGACGGAAAACACTTTTTATTTTTTCATGAAAAAAAAATATCAAATTTAGACTGGAAAAGTTTAAACATTGATTATGTAGTGGAATCAACCGGCAAGTACAAAACCTTTGATGAATTAAATTCCCATATTACAGCTGGAGCCAAGAAAGTAATTCTTTCAGCACCATCTGAAGTTGACAGTATAAAAACTGTTGTACTTGGAGTAAACGAAGGCATTTTAGACGGAGGCGAAACCATTATTTCAAATGCAAGTTGTACAACTAATAACGCCGCACCCATGATTAAAGTCATCAACGATCTGTGCGGAATTGAACAGGCCTATATAACAACTATTCACTCCTACACAACAGACCAAAGTTTACACGATCAACCGCACAAAGATTTACGTCGTGCTCGTGGAGCAAGTCAATCTATCGTTCCTACAACTACAGGAGCTGCCAAAGCATTAACAAAAATATTTCCTGAGTTTGAAGGTAAAATAGGTGGATGTGGGATACGAGTACCTGTACCTGATGGCTCATTGACCGATATTACTTTTAATGTAAAACGCACAGTATCAATAGAAGAGATTAATGCAGCTTTCAAAACAGCTGCACAAACTAATCTTAAAGGTATTTTAGACTATACAGAAGATCCTATTGTATCTGTTGATGTAATTGGCAACAAAAATTCTTGTATATTTGATGCACAACTTACTTCAGTTATAGATAAAATGGTAAAAGTAGTAGGATGGTATGATAATGAAATTGGATATTCCTCACGGATTATTGATTTAATTTTACTTACCAAAACGTAAATAATTTAAATAAAAAACGTTGCTATACATGAAGTATATTTTTGCTTTTATTGTTGTTTTTTATACATCATTACAAGCTCAGCCCAATGAGAGAGTTGACAGCACAACATACTATAGCAATTTAAGCAAGACCGAAATCCAATCGAACAATTACAAAGAGGCCTTATTCAATAGCCAAAAAGCTATCCGGTTTGCTGCAAAAAACAAAAATATTAAAGACCAAGCAAAGCAAACTTTTACCCTCGGAAAAATTTATTTAGATTTAAAAAAATACGATGATGCGACAGAAGCTTTTTTAAAAAGTGCTATGTTATTCTCTAATTTTGGTCCTAGCCCTCAACAATCGGCTACTTATTACCATACTGGGCTTTGCTACATGCAAAAAAAAAAATACCCACAAGCTGCGGCATACTTTGAAAAAGCAAAATCTGTCAATACTCAATTAGGAATTACTAATTTTGATGAATTATTACAACTTCAAAATGGGTTGCTGTACAAGGCCAGTAATAATATAGATTTAGCTTTAGCTTCCTTCAAAACGATACTTGCCAAATCGGACAAGGTCGCTATAATCAACACTAAAAGCGAAGCCTCCTACCAAATCGGGATAATTGAAGCCAGCCGAAACAGAAATAATCTAGCTATAAACTACCTCAATAAAGCTGTAGAGTTAAACAGTAAAACAAAAAACTCAGAACAAAAATCAAAGATTTTACTGGCCTTAAGCGAAGTGTATGAAAAAACATTAGACAAGACCAATGCCTACTTCTATTTAAAACAACATTTAAATTTAAAAGAAAGCATTTCCATTTTAGATAATGAAAGATTGGGCATCGACGATTATCAAAAGTTTAAGGAATCTGAGAAATTGAAAGAAATTGCACAAATCAATTATCAGAACAAAGAACAGGAAAAGACTACTAAATTTACTAAGTTAATAAGTATTTTTGCAATAGCCTTGATTTCAATATTATCCCTATTAAGCTTGTCTTTATACCGAAATAATATTATTAGAAATAAGTCTAACTTGTTATTACAAGACAAAAACCAAGAACTAGAAATTGCCAAAAACAAAGCCGAAAAGGCCTCGAAAGCGAGGTCTGAATTTTTATCAACAGTAAGTCATGAGCTTAGGACACCTTTAAACGCTATCAACGGAATTACTCATTTATTATTAGAAGAAAATCCGAAGAAAACACAATTGGATTATCTGTCCTCCCTAAAGTTTTCAGGAGATTATTTAACGAAATTCATCAACGAAATTTTGGAAATAAATAAAATTGAGTCCGATACTATCGAAATTGAATACACTACTTTTAATCTCAAAAAATTATTAGAGGATATTAAACATTCTTTAAAAGAGCTGGCAGTTGTTAACAACAATACTTTTTGTCTAGAAGTCGACCCCGAAATCCCTGATTATTTAATAGGCGACCCCACAAAATTATCTCAAATTATTCTGAATTTAATTAATAATGCTTTAAAATTTACCAAAAACGGATCGGTTACTGTTTTCGCAAATCTACAGCAATTAAAAAATTCAAAAGCCACATTGTATTTTGAAATAACAGATACTGGAATTGGAATACCTGAAGATAAATTAGCTACTGTTTTTGATAGCTTTTCTCAAGGCTCTATTGAAGTAAATCGTAAATATGGTGGTACAGGATTGGGTTTAACTATTGTGAAAAAATTAATTAAAATTCTTGGAGGCAATATCCAACTTAAGAGTATTGTGGGAGAAGGATCTTCCTTTTACTTTTCGTTAGATTTCCCAATAAGTACACTGCAGGAATCACAATTAGAAGACAAACCTCTTGTAAAATATGACGCTTCTAAATTAATGAATAAAAAGATTCTTGTGGTTGAGGATAATAAAATCAATCAGATGATAACTAAGAAAATGCTCGTAAGTAAAGGCATCACTTGTGAAATCATTGACAATGGCGAGGAAGCAATTGATGTATTAAAAAATAAAATATTTGACTTAGTACTTATGGATGTACACTTGCCTGGCATAAATGGCACCATCGCAACTGAAACCATACGACGCTTTAATAGTAAGACACCAATTATTGCACTAACTGCAATTTCATTGCTAGAAAATCGTGACTTATTATTGTCATTTGGCATGAACGATGTGATTACAAAACCGTTCATACCCGATGAATTTTATAGGATTATTGCTGAGCACATATAACCTAATAGTTTAAAATCAATTCCTTTATCAAGCTTCTTACTTTAGGTTCTGCATTTTTTGCAGCTTCAAGAACTTCATCGTGTGAAATCGTACCTATACTTTCTGCATCACCCATATCAGTAATTACTGAAATCCCAAAGGTTTCTAAGTCCATGTGACGCGCTACAATTACTTCTGGTACTGTTGACATTCCCACGCAATCTGCACCTAGGATTTTAACCATTTTGTATTCTGCAAGAGTTTCAAAAGTAGGTCCTTGCAACCCTAAATATATTCCCTCTTGGACTTCAATATTCAATTCTTTTGCAATTTCAGTCACTTTTGAAATCATTTTTCTCGAATAGGGTTCGCTCATATTTACAAACCTTGGTCCAAAACGTTCGTCATTTTTTCCACGCAAAGGATGTTCTGGAGTCATATTGATGTGGTCTGTAATCATAACAATAGAACCCACTTTATAATTAGGATTTACACCACCAGAAGCATTAGAAACCACTAATTTTTCAACTCCTAAAAATTTCATCACTCGTACCGGAAAAGTCACCTCAGTCATCGAATAGCCTTCATAAAAATGAAAACGGCCTTGCATTGCTACTATTTTTTTATCTCCAATGCTCCCAAAAACCAATGCTCCTTTATGTCCCTGAACTGTTGAAACTGGAAAATTTATAATTTCATCATACGGTAACGTATACGCCACTTCCATTTCATCTGTAAAATTCCCTAATCCTGAACCTAAAATTACACCGTATTCTGGTGTAAAATCGATTTTCTCCTTAATCTGGTTAACGGTTTCTTGTACTTGTTCCCACATATTCTATAATTGTTTTATTAAATTTTTTTGTTTCTTCAACTGCATCAAAATCTTCACTTGAAAGAAAGTCACTTTGTATCGGTAAATAGAAAAGTTGCTCACTTGGCAATCTTCCTTTTAGTCGTACATAATCTTTTTCGGTAGTTATAATAATTTTGTTTTGAGCTAAATTTTTAATTTCTAAAATGTCTTTTTCGTTAAAATTATGATGGTCTGGAAAAGACAAACAGACATCATCTGTATCTTTTAAATTGGCAAAAAACGGTTCTGGTTTTGCAATTCCTGCAATCAGCACTTTAGCAACTGATTGTATATCAAATACCTGCTTTTTACTTTTTTCGTTGTACACAAAAGTGTCGTAGGTTACATAGGTAAAGTATACTTCTTGATCTGATGCAACTTTTAATCGGCTTTTAATTTCTTTTTGTTCCTCGATCGAAAGATCTGCGGGACACTTCGTTATAATAATTACATTCGCCCTTTTAGCTCCACTTCTACTTTCACGTAAATTTCCAGTGGGTAGTATCCAATCATCTGAATACAAATCATCATAGGAAGTCAGTAAAATATGAAATCCTGCCTTAACCTTTCGGTGCTGAAAAGCATCATCGAGTAATACCACTTCTGGCTTTTCGGGTTGCAAAAGTAGTTGTTCTATTCCATTTTTTCTATCTGCATCAACAGCTACCTGAATTTGTTCGAATTTTTCAAAAAACTGAAAAGGTTCGTCTCCCAGAATTTCCGCATTGGTATTGGCTTGAGCCAAAATAAAACCTTTAGATTGTCTTTTATAACCTCGGCTTAATGTGGCTACTTTATATTGATCTGATAGCAACCGAATTAAATATTCGATTTGAGGTGTTTTTCCGGTTCCACCAACGCTAAGATTCCCAACAGCAATAACAGGCAAATCAAAAGAGTACGATTTTAAAATCCCTGTATCGAAAAAAAAATTCCGCATACTCGTGATCAAACCATATAAAACGGAAAACGGAAACAGTAATTTTCGCAGTAAATTCATTTCACGAAAGTAGAATATTTTATTTTAAAGTTGATTTGTTATTTCGTTAATTTGTTTAGTAGAAAAAGCCGCTTTAAACCATCAATAAACCGCCCAATGAAAATCAAAGAAATAATTACTGTACTGGAAGAAATGGCACCTCTCGCCTACGCCGAAGACTTTGACAATGTGGGTTTATTGGTTGGAGATCAAGAATCAGATGCAACAGGTATTTTAGTTTGTCACGATGCACTAGACAATATAATTGACGAAGCGATTGCAAAAAATTGTAATCTGGTGGTTTGCTTTCATCCCATATTATTTTCAGGTTTAAAAAAAATAACAGGGAAAAACTATGTCGAACGCGCCATTATCAAAGCCATAAAAAATGATATTGCCATTTATGCCGTTCACACCGCTTTAGACAATCATCAAGAAGGTGTAAATAAAATATTTAGTGACGCACTTGGATTAATAAACACCCGAATCCTTATTCCGAAAGAACATTTTATTCGAAAATTAGTAACCTACACGATTCCTGAAAATGCCGAAACAGTGCGTAATGCCTTGTTTGATGCTGGAGCAGGAACTATCGGGAATTATGAAAATTGCAGTTTCAATTCGAAGGGAACAGGAACTTACAGAGGAAACGAGCAGAGTAATCCAGAAATAGGAGAACGATTTGAGTTTGTGCAAGCTAACGAGATTAAAATCGAGGTCACTTTTGAGAAGCATCTCGAAAATAAAATCCTAAAAGCTTTATTTAAAAGTCATTTATATGAGGAAGTGGCTTATGAAATCTATAATTTAGAAAACAAACACCAGAATATTGGTTTGGGAATGATCGGGGAATTACAAACCCCCATGAAAGAAAAAGATTTTCTACTTTACGTAAAAGAAAAAATGCACTGTGGCGGAATTCGTCATTCGGATTTTATAGGAAAGGAAATCAAAAAAGTGGCTGTTTTAGGTGGAGCAGGAAGTTTTGCCATAAAAAACGCCATTCAAGCGGGAGCAGATGCTTATTTGACCGCCGATTTGAAGTATCATCAGTTTTATGAAGCCGAAAACCAACTGCTATTAGCCGATATTGGACATTTTGAAAGTGAACGCTATACAAAAAATTATATTGTTGAGTATCTTCGGAAAAAAATCCTTAATTTTGCAGTTATTTTATCAGAAGAAAATTCAAATCCAGTTAAGTACTTATAGAATATGGCGAATACGAAAGAATTAAGTGTTGAAGACAAGTTAAGAGCAATTTACGATTTACAGCTTATTGACTCTAGAATTGACGAAATCAGAAACGTAAGAGGAGAACTTCCTTTAGAAGTTGAAGATTTAGAAGATGAAGTGGCGGGTTTAAGCACACGTTCAGAAAAATTGAAAAGTGAACTTGAAGTTGTTGAAGATCTTATCAAAGTAAAAAAGAATGCAATTGATGAGCACAAAGAGGCTATCAAAAAATATACGAAACAACAAGAAACAGTTCGTAACAACAGAGAATTTAATTCGTTGACAAAAGAGGTTGAATTTCAAGAATTAGAAATTCAATTATCTGAGAAGCAAATTAAAGAAATGAAAGCTTCTATTGAACATAAGAAAGAAGTAATTGCAAATTCTAAAGAAAGATTAGAAGCAAAGTCAAATCACTTAAAGCATAAAAAATCAGAATTGGATGCAATCATGGCAGAAACTGCTAAGGAAGAGGCATTCCTATCTGAGAAATCAATTGAATACCAAAACTTAATCGAAGCAAGATTATTAGCTGCTTACACGAGAATTAGAACAAGTGTTCGCAATGGTTTAGCTGTAGTTTCTATTGAGAGAGGTGCATCTGCAGGATCGTTCTTTACGATTCCTCCACAGACACAAGTTGAAATTGCTTCTAGAAAAAAAATTATTACGGATGAACATTCCGGAAGAATATTAGTAGACAGCGTATTGGCTGAAGAAGAAAAAGAGAAAATGGAACAATTGTTTTCAAAATTCTAAATTCATTTGAGTCCCGATCCACATCGGGACTTTTTTTTATGAAAAAAATAATATATTTCATACTCACTAAATCCATTGGATTATACATTAACATCTTGAGTTTTGTATTTCCTAAAAAAGCTTCGCAATTAGCGTACGCTTTTTTTAGTGAACCTCGAGAAGGTAAATTATCTCAAACCGGGCTTCCTAAAATTCTACAAGAAGCAAAATCCGAGACCTTTCAACACAAAGAACATTCCTTTCAAACTTATTCATGGCAGGGAAATGATACCGTAATTCTTTTGGTTCATGGTTGGGAAAGTAATGCATCTCGCTGGGAAAATTTACTGCCATATTTAAAAAAATCTGGAAGTACTATAATTGCCATTGACGGTCCTGCACATGGATTGTCTAGCGGAAAAGAATTTAGTATTCCAAAATATGCAGAATTCATTCATATTGCTGTCGAAAAATTCAAACCTCAGTACTTAATAGGCCATTCACTTGGTGGAAAAACGTGTTTGTATTACCAATCGGTTTATCAAAGTGATTCCCTGAAAAAAATGGTGATTTTAGGTTCACCTAGCGATTTCAAAATTATCTTGAACAATTATATTGCCTTATTAAGCTTGAATGCTAAAATTACAAAATCCTTAGAGGCACATTATTTGCACCATTTCAACCTACAGCTAGAACATTTTTCAGGTAAACTATTTGCATCCAAAATAAATATAAAAGGACTAATCGCTCATGATATTGACGATGCTGTAGTATTATTTGAAGAAGGAAAAAAAATAGCGGCTGCTTGGAGAAATGCAATTTTTATTGAAACTAAAGGTTTAGGGCACAGCATGCATGACGATGAACTGTATAGAAAGGTATCTGATTTTTTATTTGATTAATTTTAAAAAAACTGTTTCGCAAAGATTCACAAAGGAAACACAAAGCAGCACGAAGTTTTTTATGATTTCTTTCAAAAAAAAATTCACTTTAGCTGCGTTACATTTTTGAGCATCTTTGAAACAATACTTTTCAAATCAACTTTAAATAGTATCTAATTATCAAAATGATTACTTTTGCATCATGGAAGATAATCTAAAACGCCTCAATAAATTCATAGGAGAAACGGGATATTGCTCTCGACGAGAAGCTGATAAAATCATTGAAGAAGGTCGAGTTACCATCAATGGTGTTGTCCCAGAATTAGGCACGAAAGTTTCTCCACATGACGAAGTGCGTATTGATGGAAAACTGATCCGAGAAAAAAGAGAGCAATCTATTTATTTAGCTTTCAATAAACCTGTAGGAATTGAATGCACAACCAACTTAGAGGTTCGTGGTAATATTGTAGATTATATTAACTATCCTACTCGCATTTTCCCTATCGGTCGTTTAGACAAAGCATCTGAAGGGTTGATTTTTATGACAAATGACGGCGATATTGTCAACAAAATTCTTCGTGCTAGAAACAATCACGAAAAAGAATATACGGTAACGGTTAACAAATTGATTACCGATCGTTTTATTGAAAAAATGAGTAATGGCGTGCCTATTTTAGACACGGTCACCCGAAAATGTAAGGTAGAAAAAATAAGCTCGACCACATTCAAAATCATTTTAACACAAGGTTTAAACCGTCAAATTCGCAGAATGTGTGAGTATTTGGGTTATGACGTTATTGCTTTGAAGCGCATCCGAATTATCAATATATCGCTAGATATTCCTGTTGGCAGATTCCGTGATTTAACTGATGCAGAAATCAAAGAACTTAACGAACTCATTGAACCATCAAGCAAAACCGAGGAAGCCAGTTTACCAAAGCCTGAAAAAATTGAAGTTTCTAGAAAAAGAACTGAATTTATAAAAAGAGACGATCCTCGTTTTAAGAAAAAGGGAGATTATTAAAAGGTAAAGCTACTGTATTAAAAAATATATTTGAGACAACTTCTATTTTTACTCCAAAAACATTATAACAATCTACTCGTTTCATTTATCAATCGAATCGGCTGGTTATAAATCAATTTCATACACATTACTTCTAGAAATGAGGTGTATTTTTTCCCACCGCATTCATACCACCATAAGGATTGGTATTGAATATCATTTTTTTCCATTTTATTGAACCATATTTTTTCATTTTTAAAAAAAATCTCTTTGGATTCCATAATTGTGTAGCCATTTCCAGTCCAGCAAATCAGTGGTTTATGGGATGGTGTTTTGATATAAATGAGTTTATTTGGTGTAGCTATTTTAAATACCTCATCATTTACCCAAATACCATTTTTAATATTGTATTCTGGATTCAGGTTCGTCAATAAATTATCATTTTTTGGGTTTTTAACTTCCAGACTAGTTATAAATAGCATTACAAAAGTCAGAATAATTGGGATTCTTTTAGATTGAAAATTGGCGACTTCAATTTCATTTATTTTAGGTTTAAAATAGTTGATAATCAACACCATTGGAACCACTTGATATATCCCAAAACACAGTAAACCAACCAAATGATGTAATGTATTTTCTTGTGTACAATCTAAAATAATTAAAGTCACAATTCTGAAATAATTAGAAAATACATTCAATACAATCACAACAAAACAAAAAGTAACAATCGGCATAATACCAAAATATTTTTTTTGCTTTTTTTCTTCTAATGTTAATAAAATTGCTCCAGTTAATAAACCCGTTTTAAACATTGACAATCCCATACAAGCGGTATCAATTGTAATTTTGGCATTGTTGATATAAAAATTAACTCCTTCTATCCTATCCACAGTCATAAAGTTTTTTAAAGTTAAAAAAACTACATAACACAATCCTTGTTTAATTTCAGAAGTAAGATGTTCGAAAAATTTATTGAAAATTGTTGAAAATAATAAAAGACAAATAAAAGCCACAAAGGAAAATTTACCCGTAAAACTATAAAAAATCAAACATAAAAAGAGAATCAAGGATAAGAAATGTAATGATTTTGTACGCAATCTGTAACTTACAAACTCTAAAACAAAAATCAATGCCATTAACCAATAATTAATTTTGAAATTCGTTTTTCTGCTTCCAAAAACAAATAACAAAGCAGAAAAAACGATTCCAAAAAAATCATTGTCCAAACCAAAAAAGAGAACATTATAATTTATTACAAAGAGAGAGCAAATTGCAAAAATCCATATTCCTATTTTATATTCAGTTAACAAATTATACATTAGTTCAACATTTTTTGTTTTCTGTAATAAAAGAAAAGTGTCGTTAGTCCAATGATAATCAATAACCATTCGTGTGGTTCTGGAACTGCTCCATCATTATTTATTGAAGCATTTCCAAGCGTATTTACATTTTTTTCGATACCATTTTTCTTGTAATCTTCATCAGTTTCTAGAACAATCAAGGATGAAATTGGAGTAACTATATTGGCCTCTTTCGCTAAATCCACAAATTGGTTTTCCTTCAAAGAGTCGTTTTGTATAGTTACTTGTTCTTGTAAAACTTTGCCAAAAGCATACATTCTATAAATATGATTAGATCCAATATTTTGAATTTTTGAATCTATTTCCGTTTCCTGAATAGAAATATTTGCAGGTTCAACATTAATGGTATTTTTTAATGTTTTGAATTCTATAAATTGATTTTCTTTTATTAATTTCAAACAATTATTCAAATCAATTTTTAAATAAGAAACCATTTTTTGCTCTTTTACGGTTTGCCAAAATGGATTCAAGTTTTCTGATATATTAATTACTTTTATATTTTTTAGGTAAGTATTTGATTTTAATTTTTTCAAATAATCAGAGGTTTCTAATTCCTCAAAATTGGCAGAAATAGAACCACATTTGGTGATAACTAAACTATTTTTATTTAGATTATAAAATGGTAATAACGAATAAGTCAACTCTTCGAATTGGGCAAAAACTGTTTCATAATTGGCACTATTTATCGCTTGTTTTTGATTGTTATTCCACACAAAATAGTTGCTATTAGAATGATTTACTATTTTTTTAATTTCACTTGTTGTCCAGCTGCTGTTCAAATCCAAAATAATTTCGCTTGGATTGAAAGCTATCTTTTGTTTTTGAATTTCGTTGATTTTATACGCTTTATTTTTCCAAACAAAAGCAGTTGAAAATACTTTACTAGTTATTGGTAATTCGGCTTCCCATGCATCTAAACCTGTTGATTCGTTTGTATAAAAACCTTTTTCCAATTCAAACCTTTTACTAGTTACAAACTTTTCGTTACCTGCCATCTGAATTCTTGAAATGGTTTTGGCCCCATTTGTATTAGGTCCTTTAATGTCCAAACTTATGTAATTTATAGTGTTGTTCTCTACTTTTAACGGTGTAGTAAAGCCACATTTAAAAGTTCGGGGTAGATCATATCGTATTGGAAAAATACGAACCACTACTTTATTCCCTTCTCTCCATTGCATCAATGAAGGGTCTCGATATTCTACTCCTACAATTTGATTATAAGCTTTTTTTGCTTTTTCCTTGGTAGTCAAAACTCCTTTTCTTTCGATTCCATTTACCCATAATGACAAGGAAGTGGCTACTGCCCCTTCGGGTAGTTGAAACGAATATATAGCCTCTTTATCACCCCAACTTTTTTCTGCACAGGCGATATCCATAGTAATTTCGGTATATGCCAAACGATCATTTGCATAAATTTTCACGTCTTCTTTAATGTTTTTTGTAAACAAATCTTTGCCATCCCACAGTTGTTCTTCGGTCTCCAATCGTTTATTAAAATTAGATTTTAAAATATTTATTCTGTCATCTGCACTTAAATCTAGTCTTGACGTAAATAAAAAGGCAAGATTTATTATCGGATCATGTGTTTTTCTCTTATTATATTGTTTGTTATTTCCAAAAGAATCAAAACCTCTAAACTGAAAGAAATTATCAGAAGCAATATAAACTATATCCTTTTTGAGGAGAATTTCGTTAAAAAAATTAGGTTTTAGATTCTGTGAAATGGTAATGTATTGAGGTAAATCTGTATTTACTTTCTCAAAAGAATTGGTAACGGTATTTTTTGAAATCTTTTGACTTTCCCTATTTAATTCTACTGTAAAAATTGCAAAACCAATACAAACTATTCCGATTCCGATTCCAAAAGCAAATCCATTTTTTCTGTTTTCTATAAAGTTCTGAATCAAAATTACTGTATGAATGATAAGTACAATCATAGGTACAAGTCCATAAAAACCAAGTCCCAAAGCCAAAATACCAACACAAGAAATCGGCGCAAAAGGAATAAGATAAATGGCATAATATAAAATCAGTAAATATGAAATTCCGTTTGCAAAATAAAGCGCTGTATTTAAATACTTATGTTTGAAATTGCTATAAATTGCAAAATTTGATAAGCAAAACAAGAAAGTAACTACAAAAACCCAAATTGGTAAGTTTTCAAAAATATTAATAAAAACATTAGTGGAGAAGCAACCAATAAACCAATTTAGAAATAAAAAAGGTATAAGATGTTGGTATTTTTCTTTGTTTTTTAAGGCATTAAATGTAACAAGTACACCAAAAAGGAATTCAATTATAATGCTAAAAAAACATAAGACTTCGAGTTTTTCATAATCAAATTCGCTTCCTACCAGCGAACTTATGAGAAGTATAAGACTCAACAAAGTAACTACTATACTCGCTTTCACACCAATTTTTTTGGTAAAATCATTAATTTTAGTTTTAATTTTCATTGTTTTTTCTGTTTATATATTTAAAGTACTTTGTATTTCAAAGTGAAAAGTTAAAAAAAAAGGTTTATTTAGATTTGAATAATTTTTCAAGACTATTTAAGTGCGAAACAAAAGCTGCTCTACCCATATTGGTAACTCGATACGAGGTTTTTGGTTTTTTACCTACGAATTCCTTTTTTACTTCTATGTATCCAGACTTTTCTAATGAAGAAGAGTGGCTTGCTAGGTTTCCATCAGTAGTATTTAATAACGCTTTCATTTCTGTAAAGTCTATCCAATCGTTCACCATCAATACAGACATTAATCCTAATCGGATTCGACTTTCGAAATCTTTATTTAATTTATCGATAATACCCATGATTATCTATATTTTTTAAACATAATCGTTCCGTAAACTATGTGTAGAATTCCAAAACCAAGGGTCCAAAAAACCAATCCATATCCTAGAAAAAATAAAGAAACACTGCCAATAAATAATTGAAAGTAACCTAAATACTGAATATCTGAGTAGGTATACTTACCTGCATTTACCAACGCTAATCCGTAAAAAAGTAAAGTAGATGGCGCTAATAAGACAAAAAGACCATGAAATATTAAGGCCAAGCAAAAGACGCCACCAACTACTAAAGGAATTGCTAAGTGCAAAAGCATCACTTTTGTGGTGGATGTCCAGATTGGTAAATTATTTTTTTTACTCTTTTTAAAAGTGAATAGAAATCCAGAAAGAAGCGCAAGAACTAAAATTACAATCCCAACTACAATTAGTTTGTCAATCAAATCATCACTGTACACTTTCTCCAATCCATCAAAATAAGACATCTCATTTGACTCAAACAAAAAAGCAACATAACCCGCACCAAGTAGCGCAAAGATTCCTGCGAAAACACCTGACAATCCGCTAAGGGAAATAAACCTTGATGAACGCTCCATCATGGAACGAATGTGAACTAAATCTTCGTGACTATTTTGACTCATAATAAAAGTACTTTGAAATACAAAGTTACATGTTTAAATGAATAATCCAAGAAAAGGAAGAAGAAAAAATAAAATTATTTAAACAATGTTTCTCAAAACCATTTTTTCTTTTTGAACAAAAATACTCCAAAGCACGAAAGCATAATAGAAACGGCAATCACAATCCAGATCCCGTACCTATTATTCTCTAAAGCATTGGGTACATTCATTCCGTATAAACTAGCAATCAAGGTTGGAATCATCAGGATAATCGAAATCGAAGTCATTTGCTTCATAATCGTATTCATATTATTCGAAATCACAGAAGCATACGCATCCATTGTTCCCGTTAGTATGTCGCTGTAAATATTAGTAGTTTCCTGCGCTTGACGCAATTCAATTTCTACATCTTCCAGCAAATCCAAATCAAAATGTTCTTTTTGGGATTTTATATTCTTGATTCGGTGCAATAAAATATCATTCCCTTTCAATGAAGTCATAAAAAATACCAAGCATTTCTCAATTTGAAGCAACGCTTGTAGTTCCTCGTTCTTGATCGATTTTTCAAGATTATCCTCGGCCAATTTTATTTTTTGATTGACTTGCTTGAGGTATTTCAAAAACCAAACACTCGATGACAATAGTAGTTTCAATACTAAATCAAAATTATCTTTGATATTTATGTTTTTCCGATTGGTATAAATCACAAAATCTGTAAGCATTTCTGTTTGATGAAAACTGATGGTAATGCAAACTTCACCTTTAAACACAACTCCAACAGGAATGGTATGAAAGGGCAATTTTACATCGTTGCTTTTCACCGGAATTCGCATAATAATCAACGTCCAACCATTTTCAATTTCTATCCTTGGTCTTTCGTCAATGTCTTCGATATCGTTATAAAATGCTTCTGGAATTTGTAATTCTTCTAGTAAATATTTTTTCTCTGCTTCGGTAGGACATTCTATATTAATCCAGCAGTTTGGAGTCCATTCAGGAATGGCAAATAATCCGTTATTGTTTTTGTAAAAAGCTCTCATTTCAAAATTCTATAGGTTTAGGTATAGCCTCTTGAAAACTGTTCAAGTGCTATATTAATTTAACATTTCCGAATAATAATCGTCCATTATCAATTTCTTTAAGTGTTGCAAAAGTATTCTTTAAAATAAGATACAAAGCATTAATTCTTTTATTTAAGTTCTTCTTAAGACAAAAAAAAGCCTCAAATATAATTTAAGGCTTACTTTTCAAACAATTTATTTTATTTATTTCTTTTCATCTCTCTTGCTAGTAGGGTATTTTTCAACAACATCGCAATTGTCATAGGCCCTACTCCACCTGGAACTGGCGTAATAAAAGATGCTTTTTCACTAACCTGATCAAAATCGACATCACCCGTAATCACATACCCTTTTGCATTCGTTTCATCGGGAACGCGTGTAATACCAACGTCAATGACTACAACGCCCTCTTTTACCATATTTGCCTTTAAATAGTTAGGAACACCCAAAGCGGTAATAATAATATCTGCCTGAACAGTAATTTCTTCAATATTTTTAGTGTAGCTGTGTGTAAGGGTAACAGTCGAATTCCCTGGAAAGCCTTTTCTACCCATCAAAATGCTCATTGGGCGACCCACAATATGGCTGCGTCCAATAACTACGGTATGCTTTCCTTTGGTTTCCACGCCATAACGCTCTAGTAATTCTAAAATTCCGAAAGGTGTCGCAGGAATAAAGGTAGTCATGTCTAATGCCATTTTTCCGAAGTTCTCCGGGTGAAATCCATCGACATCTTTACTAGGATCAACGGCCATTAATACTTTTTGCTCATCAATTTGTTCTGGAAGTGGCAACTGAACAATAAAACCATCGATTTCATCATTTTCATTCAGTTCCTTAATCTTTTTCAGCAATTCGATTTCAGTCGTAGTACTTGGCATTTTGACTAGTGTAGATTCAAAACCTACTCTTTCGCAGGCTTTCACTTTACTTCCTACATAAGTTAAACTGGCACCATCATTCCCTACTATAAGCGCTGCTAAATGGGGAACTTTCTCGCCTTTGTCTTTCATTTTTTGGACCTCAACAGCAATTTCGCTCTTGATGTCTTCTGCTGTTTTTTTTCCGTCTAGTAGTTGCATTGTTGTTTGTTTAATATATTAAAGCCGAAAGTCTTAAAATCATTGCGACTTTAAGACTTTCGGTTTTTGACTCTTATTTATTTCATTCCTGGCATTCCGTTTGGCATTCCGCCTTTCATTCCGCCCATCATTTTCATGAGGTTTTTTCCTCCTGGCCCTTGCATCATTTTCATCATCTTGCTCATCTGATCAAACTGTTTCATCAACTGATTTACTTGCTCAATTTTGGTTCCAGAACCCTTTGCAATTCTTGCCTTTCTTTTGACATCAATCAAAGCAGGCTTACTTCTTTCTATTGGCGTCATAGAATGGATAATAGCTTCAATGTGTTTGAAGGCATCGTCTTCAATCTCGACATCTTTCATGGCCTTTGAAGCACCAGGTATCATTCCTACCAAGTCTTTCATGTTACCCATTTTCTTTACTTGTTGAATTTGAGAAAGAAAATCATCAAAGCCAAACTCATTTTTAGCAATTTTCTTTTGGATTTTTCTGGCTTCTTCTTCATCAAATTGTTCTTGTGCCCTTTCTACCAAAGACACGACATCTCCCATCCCTAGGATTCTTTCGGCCATACGAATAGGATAGAACACATCAATTGCATCCATTTTTTCGCCTGTACCAACAAACTTAATTGGTTTGTTTACAATCGTTTTAATCGAAAGTGCCGCTCCACCGCGTGTATCACCATCTAATTTTGTTAAGATTACCCCATCAAAATTCAACCTATCGTTAAAAGCTTTTGCTGTATTTACCGCATCTTGACCTGTCATTGCATCTACAACAAACAAGGTTTCATTTGGCTGAATCGCTTTATGAACGCGTTCAATCTCGTTCATCATTTCCTCATCTACGGCCAAACGACCTGCAGTATCCACGATGACAACATTAAATCCATTTGCCTTAGCATGTTTGATTGCGTTTTGAGCAATTTCAACTGGATTTTTATTTTCAGGCTCTGAATACACCTCAACACCTATAGAATCTCCTACTACATATAATTGCTGAATAGCAGCAGGACGGTATATATCACATGCTACTAATAGTGGTTTTTTGTTCTTTTTTGTCAAAAGATAATTAGCCAATTTTCCAGAAAAAGTCGTTTTTCCTGAACCTTGCAAACCAGACATTAAGATAACCGATGGATTTCCAGAAAGATTAATTCCGGCTACATCACCACCCATCAATTCTGTCAATTCATCTTTTACTAACTTCACCAATAATTGTCCTGGTTGAAGCGTAGTCAATACATCCTGACCAATCGCTTTTTCTTTTACTTTGGTGGTAAAATCTTTGGCAATTTTAAAATTAACATCGGCGTCAAGCAAAGCACGACGCACTTCCTTCAAGGTTTCTGCTACATTTACCTCAGTAATTTTTCCGTGACCTTTAAGTATATGAAAGGCTTTATCTAGTTTATCGCTTAAATTATCGAACATAGTATTGATTTATTTTGAGATGCAAATTTAGGCATTTGATTTTGAAGTTTAAATAGTATTATAAATAAAAAGAGGCTGTCTTATTAAGATAGCCTCTTTTATTACAAAATCAATCCAATTGAAGATTAATCCTTATCGTCTAAATCTGTTTCCTGTTCTAGTAAATCTTTTATGAAGTCTCCAATATCATTGTGACTATCATCAGTACCTGTACTAATTTCGATAACTCCGTCTCCATCGGTATCTAACAATAAGCCTTGGTTTGCCAAAGTTGCTAGTTTATTCATCAAAGCATCTAGCTGAATTTTAATATTTAAAGAAATATCATTACCATTTATTGTGAAATCTTTGTTATTGTCTTCAAAATCCAATTCAAGTTCGGCATCCTCATCGCTCCAGATCATAAATGGTTTCCCATTTATGGTTCCTTTAATCAAATACGTTTTGCCATTCATTTCGCCAACTACAGTTGACTTTTCGAAATTAAATTCGATTTCCTCATATCGCGCATTCGGAACATTTACAGAGGTAATAAACGGACTTAACGTTAGGTTTGGATCAAGCAAATCCAATAAAAAAGGCCCAACAAGTTTAACGTCATCATATATGGGATCAGTACTGTACATCGCATCATCCATGTCGGTTTCAAATTCGATATTTCCAATATTAATCTTAAAATCAGTCAAAACTACTGTAGAGGCAGCCGTACGCGCAGTTAAAGAAGTCTTACCTGTTGTGGACACCGCAGAGGCTTTCAAGGTTACATTCCCGTCTGTACTGGAATCATTTGTACAAGAACTTATTACAAGTGCAAGTAACGCTATAATTGAAATTCTTTTCATGGTGGTATTTTTAAATTATTATATAATTGTTAACGCAAAAAAAATGCTATTATTACATTCTTTCTGGTACATCAATACCTAGTAACTTAAATGATGCCGCAATCGTATCTGCCACTTTTTTAGACAATTGAACTCTGAAAATCTTTTTCTCTAAATCGTCTTCGCCTAAAATTGGAACTGCTTGGTAGAAAGAATTGTATTCTCGAACTAAATCATAGGTGAAATTAGCCAATAAAGCCGGACTGTAATGTTGCGCTGCATTTTGAATTACCTCAGGAAATAATTCCAATTGCTTGACCAATTCTTTTTCCTTTTCATGAAGCACTTTTATATCTGCTGTATTTGAATAATCAAAATTCGCTTTACGGATAATAGATTGAATTCTGGCATACGTATATTGTATAAACGGCCCAGTATTTCCAGCAAAATCAACTGACTCTTCAGGATTAAATAGGATTCGTTTTTTTGGGTCTACTTTCAGAATGTAATATTTTAAAGCTCCTAGACCAATTGTACTGTATAATTTTGATTTTTCCTCTGGAGAATAGGAGTCTAATTTCCCTAAATCTTCGGAAATTTTTTGTGCAGTATCTGTCATTTCTTGCATCAAATCATCGGCATCAACAACGGTACCCTCACGACTTTTCATTTTACCCGATGGCAAATCTACCATACCGTAGGATAAGTGAAATAAGTTTTTAGACCAATCAAAACCTAATTTTTTCAAGATTAAAAACAATACTTTAAAATGGTAATCTTGTTCATTCCCAACCGTATATACCATTCCGCCCACATCCGGATAATCCTTTACACGTTGAATGGCCGTTCCAATATCCTGCGTCATATACACCGCAGTACCATCGGAGCGCAATACAATTTTACGATCCAAACCTTCATCAGTCAAATCAATCCATACCGAACCGTCTGGGTCTTTTTCGAAAACGCCTTTATCCAAACCTATTTGCACCACATCTTTTCCGAGCAAATACGTATTACTTTCGTAATAAAATGCATCAAAATCGACACCTAAATTTTTATACGTGATAGCAAAACCATCATACACCCATTGATTCATGGTTTTCCAAAGCGAAAGTACCGATTCATCACCAGATTCCCATTTTAGTAGCATATCTTGGGCTTCCAGAATAATCGGAGCTTGTTTTTTAGCTTCTTCTTCGGTTTTACCAGCACTCATTAATTGCGCTATTTCTTCTTTATACGCTTTATCAAAAACTACATAATAATTACCAACTAATTTATCTCCTTTTAAACCTGAAGATTCTGGCGTTTGTCCGTTTCCGAATTTTTGCCAAGCCAACATCGATTTGCAAATATGAATTCCTCTATCGTTAATGATTTGCGTTTTATATACTTTTTTTCCCGAAGCCTTGATGATTTCAGCAACAGAATATCCTAAAAGATTATTACGAACGTGCCCAAGATGCAAGGGTTTATTAGTATTTGGAGAAGAATATTCGACCATAACTGCTTTGTCATTTACCGAAGGCGTCACAAAACCAAAAGCAGGATCGTCTTTTATCGTTTTAAAGTAATCCAAATAATATACATCAGAAATAACAATATTCAAAAAGCCAGAAACTACATTAAAACGACTTACCGTAGCAACGTTTTCGACTAGATAGTTACCTATTTTTGTTCCTAATTCTACTGGGTTGCTTTTTACAACTTTCAACAACGGAAAAATAACCATTGTGATATCGCCTTCAAATTCTTTACGCGTAGTTTGAAACTCTATTTTATCAATAGTGACGTCAAATAAAACGTGTATTGCTTTTTCAATTGCGGGTTTCAGCATTTGTTGTAATGTCATTTTGTGTTTTTATTTTAAGATTGCAAAGATAGTCATATTGCAGGAATTTGGAAAATTGGAAATTGAGATAATTTACACCTGTAAATGAAGTAATTATACCACATCAAGAGCGGTTTTTACGAATTATTTAATAATTGATGTAACAATTTCCTGCCTCAACAGTCTATTACGTACCAATTCATCACTGGGTATTTGTTAAAATATGTCAAACAGTATTAAAAAAGGTATTATGTTTAGCATAGTATCATATAAAACAATATATTTGCACCATCAATCATTTAAATCAAATCAATCATGAAATTAAAATTAATTTTAATCTGCTTTATCGGAACGTTGTTTTCGATGCAGGCACAAACTTCGGTCAAACCGGTAATGCTCGAGAATTCTGGAATGATATCTGGAAAAATAATCGACAAAAAAACAAATGAACCCTTACCGTATGTCAATATTGTAATAAAGGAAAACAGCAAAGTGGTAACTGGTGGCATCACATCTGACAAAGGTACTTTTCAAATAAAAAATTTAGCCGTAAAAGATTATACTATTGAAATTCAATTTATTGGTTACAAAACAATTTTACAGAACGCTAAACTAACCGAAAACAGCAACCTCAACTTGAATACTATTGCACTCGAAGAGGATGCCATTCAACTTAAAGGAGTTGAAATTGTAAGCGAAAAATCTTCCATCGAGCAAAAAATTGATCGTAAAGTGATCAATGTTGGAAAAGATCTTATTTCTGCTGGCGCAACTGCCTCAGAAATCATGAACAATATCCCCTCTGTAAACGTAGATCAAGACGGAAAATTATCGTTGCGCGGTAATGAAAACGTGCGAGTTCTAATTGATGGCCGTCCCAGCAATATTGAAGCTTCGCAATTGTTAAAACAAATTCCATCGGCATCTATCAAAAAAATAGAATTAATTACCAATCCAAGTGCCAAATACAATCCAGAAGGAATGTCTGGAATTATTAATATTGTCCTACATAAAAACGCTACCGATGGGTTTAATGCAAGCATCAATACTGGTTTGACATTTGCAAGAACTCCTAAAATTAGTAATTCAACTAATATGAATTACCGAACTGGGAAAGTGAACTTCTTTTCTACTTATGGAAATAATTTTGGGAAAAAATTTAATGAAGGCCTAATTTCGAGACTAGATGATGATTCTAAACAACTATTTGATATCCGAAACAATGACAAATCACACTTGTTAAAATTTGGAATGGATTATTACATCAATGATAAAAATACGCTCTCTGTTTATACCAATCAAAACAAAGTGAATAGTGATAACAACATAGACGTGAATATCATGAATCCAGATGCTACTGACAATATCATACAAAAATCGAATTATAAATCTGATAACAGTGACGGAACGTACAATTTAGCTTTCAAACATTTGACTAAAAAAGAAGGCGAAACATTAGATTTAGAAATCAATCACAGTATATATTCAGAAAAACAAAAAGGTTACTTCCAGACCCTTTTTAATGATCCTATCTTCACAAATAGTAGCTATACCGATCAACTTATTGACAAAAGACAAAACTCCACCATTAATTTAGATTATGTAAATCCACTGAGTGAAAAATCAAAATTAGAGCTTGGTGCTGAAAGCAGAATCATTCGTACAGAAAACAACTACGATACCAGCAATAGTTCTTTGTCCAACTCAAATTACACGTATGACTTAGACATTCATTCTGCTTATGTTACTTTTGGACAAAAATTCACAAAAATAGGATATCAGCTTGGCGGTCGTTTTGAAAGCTACAATGTACGCGCCAAACTGAATGGTGCAACGGCATTCAACGATGATTATATAACTGTTTATCCATCGGCTTCGATGACTTTTTCTCCAAACGAAAAAAATCAATTTCAAATGAGTTATAGTCGTCGTGTAGATCGACCAGGATTAGAACAAACTAAACCGATTCGTGAGTTTAGTACTCCAAGAGTAACTTCTGTTGGAAATCCCGAATTAGAGCCTCAATTTACGAATTCATTAGAATTAAATTATACTAAAACCATCAAAAAAGGAACTATTACCACAGGCGTTTTTGTACGATCAATAAATAATGAAATCAACAGAATCATTTATCCTGATCCTCAAAATACAGAAAACCAAATTTTGAGTTTTGACAATTTTGATACCAACACTTCATTTGGTTTTGAAATATCTTCTAATTATAAAATTACAAAATGGTGGGATATTCAACCTGCAATAGATTTTTCTAGTATCAAACAAAAGGGATTAATTTCTGTACAAAATACTAATACCAACTCTTTTGAATTAGTACGTAAAGAGGTAAATGCAGAGGCTTTCAACGCCCGTTTAAATAGTAATTTTAAAGCCACAAAAAACCTGCGTTTCTTATTGTTTGGTTTTTATAGATCTGGTGTTGACGGAATACAATTTAACGGAAAAAAAATGTATAAAATAGATGCGGGAGGACGTTATTCATTCTTAAATGATAAAGCTACCGTAAGTCTTCGTTTCAACGATGTATTCAACACGATGAAAGCTGGTTTTGATGGTGCAAATCCGTATCCGCTTCGAGGACAATTTACATGGGAAAGTCAATCTGTTTACTTAGGTTTTAATTATATGTTTGGAGCTGGGAAAAGCAAAAGTCTGCAACGCAAACAAAGAGATAACGACACCAATAAAGGGGGCGGAGGATTGTTTTAAAAATAAATTATTGAATTTGTTATAGTAGTTAATTACCAAAAGAAAACCCCGGAGTTTGCCAACTTCGGGGTTTTTCGATTTGAAACTATTTTTTTAATCTAGAGTACTTTTTACCATTTTATTATGGCACTTCCCCAGGTAAAACCACTACCAAATGCAGCCAAAACAACCGTATCTCCTGATTTTATTTTTCCTTGCTCCCATGCTTCTGTCAATGCAATTGGAATAGAAGCTGCAGTAGTATTTCCGTATTTTTGAATGTTATTGTATACTTGATCGTCTGTCAAATTGAATTTCTTTTGGATAAACTGTGAAATACGTAAGTTCGCTTGATGCGGAATCAACATATCAATATCAGATACCTGTAAATTATTAGCTTGCAAACCTTCATTGATTACTTCACTAAAACGAACGACTGCGTTTTTAAATACGAACTGTCCGTTCATGTACGGGAAATAACTTTCATCATCTGGATCATTGTCTGCCAAAATATCTGTAATCCAACGGCCTCCCATTCCTGGAGCTTTTACAATTAATTCCTCGGCATGTTGCCCTTCAGAATGTAAATGTGTCGATAAAATTCCTTTGGTCAGATCTTCTTCTCTACTCAAAATAGCAGCTCCTGCACCATCACCAAAAATCACTGAAACACCACGTCCGCGGGTAGTCATGTCTAATCCTGTAGAGTGTACTTCAGATCCAATAACCAATATGTTTTTATACATACCCGTTTTAATATATTGATCAGCCACCGAGATTGCGTATATAAATCCAGAACATTGATTTCTTACATCTAACGCACCAACTGTTTTTAATCCTAAATCGCGTTGTACTAAAACTCCTGGACCTGGAAAATAATAATCAGGGCTAAGGGTAGCAAAAACAACAAAATCAATATCTTCTTTTGCAATTCCAGCGCGCTCAATAGCAATTTCAGCAGCTTTCACTCCCATTGAGGTAGTGGTATCTTCTCCTTTTATAATGTGACGTCGTTCTTGAATCCCGGTACGCTCTTGAATCCATTCATCATTGGTATCTATAATTTTTGACAAATCCTCATTTGTCACTACGTTTTCGGGAACATAATAACCCAATCCCGCTATTTTTGAATGGTACATACTATTGTTATTTTATTAAAATCAGATTGCAAATTTAAAACATACTCTAAAATAAGAGGCGCTAAATTACCACTTTTTTAGCAATTTACAATTTTTTACCATTTTGCAGTACTTTATATCAGTTGAAACAAAGGAATAAACTACCGTACAATAAAAATAGTTCTGCCCCAACCAGAAGAAAACAGATCAAAAGTTAAAAAAAAGTAAATATTTTCAAATGTAACTAAGTTGCTTTATTTTAGTACCCTTATACCAACCCTTAATGCTAATTTAAAATCATTCAAATTATGAAATTGAAGATCTCATTGTTTTTTCTTCTTGGACTGAGCCTAACCAGTTTTGCGCAAGAAAACCTTTCCTACCAAAAACCTTCTGCATCTATACTAGAACTGGCAGATTATGAAAGAGCGCCTTCGGTATCGATGGATACCAAAAAAGAATATATGTTGTTGACCTACAGAAATACCTATAAGTCACTCGACGATTTGAATCAAGATGAATTGCGTTTGGGTGGATTGCGTATCAATCCAATCACCAATATTTCTAGCGCTGTAACCTACGTGAACAACTTAAAAATACGCAAAATAAAAGATAGTAACGAGATGCAAGTAGCTGGATTACCAGAAAACCCTCGCATCAGTAACATTGCTTGGTCGCCAGATGATACTAAAATATCCTTTTCGCACACGACTGCAACTGGTGTTGAACTTTGGGTGATTGAAGTGGCTTCGGCTAAAGCCAAAAAATTGACTGAGGCTATGGTCAATGCCAATATCGGAAATCCGTTTAGTTGGTTGAACGACAATGCCACGATTTTAGTAAAAATGCTTCCTAAAAACAGAGCGGCTTTATTGGACGCAAAAAAAGATTTACCAACTGGACCGATTATCTCGAATGCTGATGGTGCCAAATCTCAAAACAGAACGTATCCAGACATGTTGAAAAACAAGAACGACGAGGCTAACTTTGAGAATATCATGACCTCTGAATTGTATAAAGTAACGCTAGATGGTACTGCAACTTTATTCAAAAAAGCAGATATGTATGCAGGGGAAAGCTTCTCGCCTGATGGCAATTACATTATGTTGACCACCATTAAAAAACCATTCTCCTATATCGTTCCTTTGAGTCGATTTCCGTCAAAATCGGTGATTTGTGATAAAAACGGTCAAGAAATCAAAGTAGTCAATGAAGTACCGCTAACTGAAATTATCCCAAAAGGTTTTATGGCAGTTCGAAAAGGCAAAAGAAACATGAGCTGGAGAGCAGATAAACCAGCTACTTTAGTCTATGCCGAAGCTTTAGACGGCGGAGATCCTGCAACTAAAGTAGATTTTAGAGATGAAGTTTTTCTTTGGAACGCACCGTTTGATGCCGCAGCAACTACATTGGTAAAAACACCACAACGCTATTCAGGGATCATTTGGGGAAATGACAATACTGCCATCGTATCAGATGAATGGTACGACACTCGAAATACAAAAACGTATTTGATAAACCCATCAAATCCGAGTCAAGCTCCAAAAGTTATTTTCGACAGAAACTCCCAAGATGTGTATTCCGATCCTGGAAATTTTGAAACTAGAAAAAACCAATACAACCGCTATGTTTTAGCGATCGAAAATAACAATGCCTATTTAATTGGACAAGGATTTACAAAAAATGGACAATTTCCGTTTATAAGCGAATTCAATTTAAAAACAGCACAAGCAAAACGTTTGTACACTTCGACATACACCGATAAAAAAGAAGATGTAATAGAAATTGAGGACTTCAAGAAAGGAACTGTTTTAGTACAAATTCAATCTAAGAACGAATATCCGAATTACTATTTGAGAAACATTTTCCAAAAAAACAAATTAACTCCGATAACCACATTCAAAAATCCGTTTGAAAGCATCAAAAACGTGAGCAAAGAAGTGATTAAATACAAACGTAAAGATGGTGTAGAGTTATCTGGAACTTTATATTTACCCGTTGGATATGATAAGACCAAAAAAGAAAAGATGCCTTTGTTGATTTGGGCTTACCCAGCAGAATACAAAGACAAAAATTCTGCAGGGCAGAGTACGCAAAACCCAAATGAATTCACGTTTCCTAATTATGGTTCGTTTGTGTATTGGGTAACCAAGGGCTATGTTGTACTGGATGATGCTGCTTTTCCTATTATTGGCGAAGGAACAACAGAACCAAACGATAATTTTATTACGCAATTAGTTGATAATGCCGAGGCAGCAATCAATGCAGTAGATGCTTTAGGTTACATTAACAGAAAAAAAGTAGCCGTTGGTGGTCACTCGTATGGTGCCTTTATGACCGCTAATTTATTGACACATTCTAACCTTTTTGCATGCGGAATCGCTCGAAGTGGTGCCTACAATAGAACGTTGACACCTTTTGGTTTCCAAATGGAACAACGTAATTACTGGGAAACTCCTGAAGTGTACAACACAATGTCGCCATTTATGAATGCGGACAAAATGAAAACGCCAATGCTTTTAGTGCACGGTGAAGCTGATAATAATCCTGGAACTTTTACCTTGCAAACAGAACGTTATTTTCAAGCACTAAAAGGTTTAGGTGCTCCTGCACGAATGGTAATTCTGCCAAAAGAAGCGCACGGTTATGTAACCAAAGAAAATATTTTACACTTGCTTTGGGAACAAGATCAGTTCTTAGAAAAATATTTGAAGAATTAAAGCTTTAGTTAGTGAGTAGTCAATTAGTAAGTAGTGAGTAGTCTCTCGTGACAAGTGGGTATTCCATCGTCTCTAGTGATTAGTTTTTAGTTATTGCTAATTAATTATCAAGTGATTTAGAAGTTAAAGCAAAACCCCAAAATCGGACTGATTTTGGGGTTTTGCTTTTATAGCTATTTTGAGCAAGTAATAACTGAACACTAAATACTATTAACTGAACACTTATTTTCAGGATAACATCAAAAACACTTCTTGGTTGAGTTCTAATTCCGTGTCATGGTCAAAGAAAATGGCTCTTCGTTCAAAAGCGGCTTTGACTAAATAATGACTTCCTTTAAAATAGCATTGCTTTACTACTGCTTTCATAATAGCGTTATCTACCACTCGCAATTGATGCGGACGCAACAAAAGCGCTTCATCTTCATCGTCTTCTAAATCTATTAATTGCGACAATTTCAACTCATTGACCTCTCCAAAAAGAGAGGCAACATACTTATTTGTTGGATTTTCATATATCGTTTTTGAATCCCCTTTGGCAACAATTTTTCCGTTTTGAATCACAATGGTTTCATCCGAAAAAGACAAGGCATCGGTGCTGTCATGGGTGGCAATAATACAAGTAATTCCTTTTTTCTTCAAGTAGGCAAACAAATTGCGTCGTAACGCATTTTTTCTAAAATTATCAATGTGACTAAAGGGCTCATCCAACAATAAAATTTCTGGCTCCAACGCAAGAACTTTAGCCAAAGCTACTCTTTGCTGTTGTCCGCCGCTCAGGTCTTTTGCTTTAACCTTAGCATACTCTGTCATTTCAACCATTTCTAAGAGCTCTTGAATTCTAAGTTTCTTGATCGGTAAAAATGAATTCGATAAAAACTTCCCCACATTTTCCTCTACAGTTGTGTACGGCATTAAATCAAAATCTTGAGCTAAGTACTTGATGTAATCTACCCCAGGGATTAGGTTGTATTTTGGTCCTAAAATGGGTTTTTCATTGTACGTTATGGCACCACTATTTAAATCATATAATCCATAAATAAGCTTGAGCAAGGTGCTTTTTCCGCAGCCGCTCTCTCCTATTAGTGCAATGTTTTGACCGCTCTCTATTGTACAACTTATATTTTCAATAACGGGCTTATCAGTGTAAGCAAACGTTATGTCTTTAATCTCTAGCATCATCTGTGTTTAAAGCTGCAAATTTACAATGTTTATTCAAATTTAGGCACAAAAAAAGGCTGCTTCTTAACGAAACAGCCCTTGTTTTTAAAGTACTTTTTGCTTAGTTTTTCACTTCAGCTTCAGCATCTTTTTTCATTTTTTCGTTTGCAGTGATTGCAAATTCCACACGACGGTTCATTGTTCTACCTTCAACTGTTTCATTAGAAGCAATTGGGTCAGCAATTCCTAAACCAGTTACTTGAAATCTGCTAGAAGCAACTCCTTTACTGTTCAAATAGTTTTTTACTGAAGCCGCTCTTTCTCCTGAAAGTTTCAAGTTATAATCTGCTGGACCTGTACTATCTGTATACCCATAAATAGTGATATCTGTATCTGGATATTCCTTAAAAACAGGAACTAATTTATCTAAATTTGCTTTTGCAGTAGAAGTCAAAGACGATTTATTGGTATTAAAACGTACTGCATTTTCATTTAATACTAATTTAATTCCTTCTCCTACACGCACCACCTCAGCTCCTGGAAGTACGGCATCAATTTCTCTAGCTTGCTTGTCCATTTTGTTACCAATAACTCCACCGGCAACACCACCAATAACACCACCTAAAACAGCTCCTACTGCACCATTACCACCTTTACCAAGATTGTTCCCAAGAACTCCTCCTAATACCGCTCCTGCAACAGCACCTATTCCTGCTCCTCTTTGCGTTTTATTTGTATTTTTTACTGCTTCACAACTTGTGAATATTGATCCTATAACCATTATTGTTGCCATTGCAACTATTGAAATCTTTTTCATATCTAAATATTATTTAATTAGTTTGCTTTTTGAAATTGGTATACCACATCGATTGTTTTTCCTTCCACTATCCCTTTGTCAAGTAATTGGAATGAAGTCTCTGTTTGATTAGCTACATTTAAGACATATCCGTCTCTAACTTTTCTTGCTTTTTCACCAGCATTAAGTACCTTTAGAACAAACTGACCTTGCTTGTTTACAAACCAAGTAATTGGTGAACTAAATGAGGTGCAATTTGCGCTTGCTAATGACATTGTCCCTTTGTTATTATTTGAAACTAATTTCCAGTTACTACCTACAAAACATTGAGAGTCTGCAAGGTCAAAAGAGTTTACTTTAATGTATTCAGAACCTGGATAGGTTACAGAGCTAACCGTCCAGTTCCCTTTCATTGCTACTTGAACTTTATTATTTGTATTTGTACCCGTAACTGATTTTGACTTACATGCAAAAACCAATACTGCTAATGTGCAAAGTAAAATTATTTTTCTCATTTTCTTAAATTTTAATGAATTAATACTTACACAAATATACAAATGAACCCAATCAAATTGTTTCAGAATTTTATCAAATTGTATCATAATTAACACTTACGACAATTTGTCACTTCCATTACAATTGGTATTCTATTTGAAGACTAAATAGCATTAAAATAAACTTAAAACACAAAATATGACAACAGGTAAAATTAATGTTTCGGTTGAAAACATCTTTCCCTTAATCAAGAAATTTTTATACAGTGATCACGAAATTTTCTTGAGAGAATTGATTTCGAATGGTACTGATGCCACTCTAAAATTAAAACACCTAACCAGCATTGGCGAAGCCAAAGTAGAGTACGGAAACCCAATTATCGAAATCAAAGTCGATAAAGAAGGTAAAAAAATTCACATTATTGACCAAGGTTTGGGAATGACTGCAGAAGAGGTTGAAAAATACATCAACCAAGTAGCTTTTTCTGGAGCCGAAGAGTTTTTAGACAAATACAAAGATTCTGCTAAAGATTCTGGAATTATTGGTCACTTTGGTCTTGGTTTCTACTCTGCTTTTATGGTAGCGGAGAAAGTAGAAATCATCACTAAATCATTCAAAGACGAGCCTGCTGCACACTGGACTTGCGACGGAAGCCCCGAATTCACATTAGAACCAGCCGACAAAACGACTCGTGGTACTGAAATCATTTTGCACATTGCCGAGGATTCACTGGAGTTCTTAGAAGATTCAAAAATCAAAGGCTTACTGAATAAGTATAATAAATTCATGCCTATTCCAATTAAATTTGGAACCAAAACTGAAAAAATTGAACAAAAAAAGGGTGAAGAAGTTGCTGCTGAAGATGTAGAAAAAACGTTTACAGAAGTAGAAGTTGACAACATCATCAACAACCCAAATCCAGCTTGGACCAAGCAACCAACGGATTTAACTCCAGAAGATTACAAAACATTCTACCATGAGTTGTACCCTATGCAATTTGAGGAGCCGTTGTTTCACATACACTTAAACGTAGATTACCCGTTTAACTTAACAGGTATTTTGTACTTCCCAAAATTAGGATCTGATTTACAAATCCAGAAAGATAAAATCCAGTTGTACCAAAATCAAGTGTACGTAACGGATAACGTAGAAGGAATTGTTCCTGAGTTCTTGATGATGCTAAAAGGTGTGGTCGATTCTCCAGATATTCCCTTAAACGTATCGCGTTCAGGCTTGCAAGCAGATGCTGCCGTTAAAAAAATATCGAACTACATCACCCGTAAAGTTGCCGATAAATTAAAATCATTATTCACTGAAAGTCGGGAAGATTTTGAGCAAAAATGGAACGATATCAAAATCGTTTTAGAGTACGGAATGCTATCTGAGGATAAATTCTACGAAAAAGCAGGTGCTTTTGTTTTATACCCAACAGTTGACGATAAATATTTTACTTTAGAAGAATTAAAAGAAAATCTTGCTGCCAATCAAACTGATAAAGATGGCAAGTTAGTAGTATTATATGCCGGAAATAAAGAAGCGCAGCACTCGTATATAGAAATTGCAAAAGAAAAAGGCTACGAAGTACTATTGCTAGACTCTCCTATTATTTCGCACTTAATTCAAAAAATAGAAGGCGATAACAGCAACCTGACTTTTGTACGTGTCGATTCAGACCATATCGATAATTTGATCAAGAAAGAGGAAACAACGATTTCTAAATTATCTGAGGAAGAGCAAACTAACTTGAAAACGGTTTTAGAAACTATAGTTCCAAAACAAACCTACAGTGTGCAACTGGAAGCACTAGACAGCAACTCAGCGCCATTCATCATCACGCAACCAGAATTCATGCGTAGAATGAAAGAAATGAGCCAAAGCGGCGGTGGCGGAATGTTTGGGATGGGCAACATGCCAGAAATGTACAATTTAGTAGTAAACACCAACTCTGAATTGGCAACAAGCATCCTAAACAACAAAGACAAAGGCGCTCAAGAAAGTTTAGTAAAACAAGCGCTAGACTTAGCTAAATTATCGCAAAACCTATTAAAAGGCGAAGCTTTAACTGCTTTCGTGAAAAGAAGTTTCGAGTTGATTAAATAAATATTAGATTTTTAGATCGTTAGATTTTTAGAGTAAACCTGCAAGCGACCCCGAAGTATCGGGACTTGCAGGTTTTTTTTTTGGGGAGCACAGCAGGCATTTTTAGCAGGCGTTTATTCCCGCTATGCGCTACACCCGAGCGAAGCGAACTGACGAAGTAATCTTTGCTTTTAGCTACCGCCACCGCAAAGGATTTCTGCTGCTATCGGGGCTATTTGAGACGGATAATTTTTACAAACTCGTTTTTTTTAAAAATACAATTTGTAAGATTATTTTAATATATTTGAGAAATGAATAAGGCGAGATGGAACTTTTATAATTCCGCAAAATTGGTGGAGTTGGGAAGGTTTGTTACACCAATTTTAAGTAACCAGTAATAGAAAACGAAACCTTGCAGAAAATGAAAATCTCCAAAATTTTATTAGAAACTATTCTTCCTATTACAATTGGAGCAATAATTATTGTTGCATATTTTTTTATAACAGATAGATTCTTTCGAGAACCAGGTTTAGAAGATTGTGAAAGTTGTTATCCAAGTACCTTAGTATATTTAAAAAACATATTAGCGATTGTATTACCTATCAGTTTCTATCAAATAACTATTGGAAATTCGATACTCAAAAGAAATGGAAATAGTATGAAGCTGTGCTTTCTAAACACCATTGTATTTGCAATTTTAGTCCTTGGGATATTAATTGTGATAAATTTATTTCTAAGAAAACTTGAATGGGATTTCTATCCGATAATCTTTATAGCGCTTATTTTTTTGGGATTAATATTTACAGTACTAATTAGATTTAGTCGAAAAATATTTGCTGATAAATTTATAATTTAAGTTATATCAGCTACTCGAAGTGTTAAAAAAAACGTTCATATAAATCACTGCTATCGGGGCTATTTGAGAAGGATAATTTTTACAAAGTCGTTTTTTTAAACACAATTTGTAAGATTATTTTAATATATTTGAGAAATGAATAAAGTGAGATGGAACTTTTTTTGATTCAGCTAAACTGTTGGTATTGATAGATTTGAAATGCCAATTTGTAAGTTGGCAGTCAGACTACAACAGAATCAAAAAAAAAAAAAAAAAAAAAACACAATACAAGAAGTAGTAAAAGTAAATGAATATAAAATTTCAAGTTTTCGTAAGCCCAGCTGCTCGAAGTATTATTAAAAAAAACGTTATTTAAATTCTGGGCTGCTGTGCGAATGTCTCTGACTTCGCACCCACTCCAATAGGCAACAAACACAATTTTTTACAAATACGATAAATAATTACATTTGATAAAAAGCAATGTCAGAAGGATATAAAATAAGAGACCAAACTTTACCGCATTTTATAACTATCACCGTTGTAGATTGGATTGATGTTTTTACCAGACAAACTTATAAAGATGTAATAATTGAAAGTTTAGATTATTGCATCCAGAATAAAGGAATGATTTTGTTCGGATATGTCATAATGAGTAATCATATCCACATGATAATACAATCACAAGAAGCAACACTATCTGACTTAATTAGAGATTTCAAAAAATTTACAGCCAAATCAATTTTAGAGAAAATTCAAAATAGCCCTGAAAGCAGAAGAGATTGGATGTTGGAACGCTTTAAATTGGCAACCGAAAGTCATTCCAGAAACAAAAATTATCAGTTGTGGCAATATGGCAATCATCCAGAAGAAGTGTATAGCAACAAGTTTATGTGGACAAAGCTAGATTATATTCACCTGAATCCTGTTAGGGCTGGAATTGTCGAGAAAGCTTCGCATTATGTTTATTCCAGTGCCAGTACTTATGTTTCCGATTCAGGATTATTGAAAATAGAAAAAGCAGACACTCCAATTGTTGATGTTCTGAATTTAAATAATTTTACCAAATACAATGAATATTGAGTTTGATAAAGTTGGAACGGCATATAGGAATGGGTGCGAAGTCAGAGACATTCGCACAGCAACTAGTTCTAATAACATTTTGTGCTAAAAAGGAAGACTTCGGGGTGGGGGGACTTTCCCCAAAAAGAATTTTAATTGTAGTTTAAATCACATATATTTACTCACTCATTAACAAAATAAAGTTCGTTTAGAGGTTTTTAGACGAACTGCCTTTAACAGTAATTACAAACCTAAAGTCTTTAAAAAAAATGAAAAAAATTATCCTTATTATTATGTTTTTTATGTTATTTAATTATTCAAAAGCACAGAATTTAAACTATGGAACAATTCTAGGATTTAATGCTTATGATGTTGAAATTGATGGTCCAATAAATGCTGGTGCAGGATATAGTGGAGTGAATTTCGGAGGGTTTTTAGAATATCAACTTAATAATAGTTTTGGAGTTAGAGGAAACTTGATATATAGTAGTGTGAAAGAAGATAATTATTATTTATTAAATGGAAATCAATTTGGAGGGGATTTGTTTAAAGAGTCTGAAATAAAATCTTTGCAAATACATACACTTCTGAGATATGATGTTAATAAAGAATATAATAAGGGATTCTATTTGATTGGTGGTTTTAGAATGACAAACATTTTGAATGCTAAATTTGATGGACAAGAAAATGATAATTTTTATAAAAAAGTCATTTTCGGCGGAATGCTAGGTTTTGGTGTAAATTTTGCAAAACATTTTGGCATTGAATTCATTCCAGAAGTTAATTTAACTAACACAATTGATTCAGAAAATAACAAGTCCAAAAATTTTGGAGCCTATTTAAACTTAACAGTAAATTTAGAATCGATAATTAATAAATAACTACTGCCAACATGTAGAGATTCGTTGCGTGCGTAGCAAGAACAATAAAACCCTGTTAGGGCTGGAATTGTCGAGAAAGCTTCTCATTACGTTTATTCCAGCGCCATCAATTATGTTTCTGATTCAGGATTATTGAAAATAGAAAAAGCAGATACTCCAATTGTTGATGTTATGAATTTGAATAATTTTACCAAATACAATGAATATTGAGTTTGATAAAATTGGAGCGGCAAATAGGAATGGGTGCGAAGTCAGAGACATTCGCACAGCAACTAGTTCTAATAACATTTTGTGCAAAAAAGGAAGACTTCCGGGACCGGGGGTTAAAAACGTAAGTTATGAGACAAAAAACAGTATTTCTTTTTTTTATTACAATTGTATTAACGTTTACTAGATGTTCATCAATTGAAAAAGGCCTAATCCCTACATACAATAAAGGTGGGTATAAAATCATTCCAAATAACACAATAAGTACAAATGATTCTGACGAAATTAATATTAGTGGTAAAGTATTGGATGTGTCAACAGGTAAACCGATTGTCAATGCTACATTAACAGCTACATGTTTTAAAACTAATGTTTCATCTAAAGGAGAATACTCTTTTAAAACTGAAAAATCTACATACAAAAGTTTTTTTATAACCGCTTATGCAATTGGTTATAAAACAATAGAAACTAATTTTATTGATTTAAGTAATAATATAGAGGTGAATTTTTACTTAATTGAAGACGACAAACCTTTTATTCATTGCGAAGGCATTAGAAATAATAAATAATCTATTTTTTATTCCGCTGGCATTCGTTTGCAATGAGAGTCTACTTACCCTGCTAAAACAAATAAAGCCGTTTTTTCTGAACTAGAAAAAACGGCTTTTTACAAAGATCAATATATTAAAAAAGGCCTAATCGTACGCTAGGAGCACGCACTCCTATTTGTGTACGTACCGAAGTATTGCTTGGTCTTCTTTGATAATTTCTTTGATCATATTCATAATAATAAAATCCTGCGTATCCATAAAAGGCATCGCTGTGATGACAATGGGAATCACAATGAGAATGATGCGTTGTATAAACATCTTCCTTGCTGGCAATATAGGCCTGATACGCTTTTCTATTCTTTTTCTTTAACTCCTTTTCGTACTCTTTTTGCTCTTTCCAGAAAGCTTTTTCTTCGGCTTTGGTTTTGGCAGTAAAAGTCAACTCATAATTAGCATCTTCTCTGCCCCTTTGCTGATAATATGTAATTTTATCCGCATTGAAATTTACATTTGTTTCACTTTTTACACTGGCTTCTTGTGCATGTGCAGTTGCTATTGTTCCCAAAAAAAGTAGGATCAGTAAAGATTTAATTGTTTTCATGATTATAATTTTTTGTTACAGTTACTATCTTTTTTATTTCTAGCTTCAATAGTAAGACAACTAGAAAGTATTTTACCCTACCTAAGAATAGTATTATTTCAAAAAAGTATTAAAAAACTGCACGGTAATCCTTCACTTTTAAGCATATGCTAATTTGCAATGCTTGCCAATGAACGAGACTTAAACTTAACTAAACCACTATGGACTTAAAGTCCATAGATTTTGTTTGGCAGACTGAAAGTCTGCGAGGTTAAAATGTAAAATCCACCGCAAATTCGCAAATTTAAAGACTTGCAACGTAAAAAATAATTTGCGAATTTGCGGTAAATATTTTTAGAACCTGAAAGGGAAATGCACTAAAGTACATAGTTTTAACTATTTTTGAGACCAATAAAATCTTCTCCTTTTTTGCTTTTTCAAATCTCAAAAAAACAAAGTAAACCTGTAACAAAATCTCAAAATAAGCTACTAAATAAAGAACCAAACTCTTATTACTTATGAATTTAAAATCATCTCTATATTGTGGCTTATTGTTAGTAGCAAGCACAGTATCATTCGCACAAGATGCCCTCTGGTTGCGCCATCCCGCGCTATCGCCTGATGGCAAAAACATTGCTTTTGGCTATAAAGGCGATATTTATGTAGTCAATGCCCAAGGTGGTACTGCAGTTCCTATTACCATTCATGAAGGACATGACATGATGCCCATATGGAGCAAAGATGGAAAGCAAATTGCTTTTGCTAGTGACCGCTACGGTAATTTTGATGTGTTTACGCTACCCGTAACCGGAGGAACTCCTACCCGACTAACCTTTAATTCAGCGGCTGATTATCCGTATGATTTTTCACCTGATAGTAAAAATGTATTATTTGGTTCTAGCCGTCAAACAAGCAGCAATAACATTCATTTTTACTCGCCGCGTTTGTTCCAAAACTTATATACAGTTGCGGCAACTGGCGGAAAACCGGTGTTAGTTACTGAGGGCGGAATAGAATATGCTCGCTACAATGCAGCTGGAAATCAAATTGTTTTTCAAGACCGCAAAGGGTACGAAGATGCCTTACGTAAACACCACACCAGCAGCGTAACGCGTGATATTTGGGTATTTGACGTCAATAAAAAAACCTACACGCAGTTAAGCACTTACGAAGGTGAAGACCGCGAACCGGTATACAGCAACGACAATCAACATATTTTCTTTTTGAGCGAAGCCGATGGCAGCAATCAAAATATTTTCAAGCAAAATCTATCTGCTAAAACAGCAACGGCCTTAACTACTTTCAAAAACAATCCGGTACGCCATTTAAGTGTGGCACAAGACAATACTTTGTGCTTTTCGCAAGACGGTGAAATTTATACTTTGAAAGAAGGTCAAAGCCCACAAAAAGTAAAAATTACAATCCAAAATGATGGCAAAGGCAATGTAGAGAAAAACGTACCTATTGCAGGTTCTATTTCAGAGTTTGTGCCAAGTCCAAACGGAAAAGAAATTGCAATTGTTTCTAGAGGCGAAATTTTTGTTACCAATGCCGATGGTGGAAGTACCAAAAGAATTACCAACACACCAGAGCAAGAGCGCCACGTGCAATGGTCACCAGACAATAAAACGCTGATTTACGCTTCAGAGCGTGGTGAAAGTTGGGATCTTTACACCGCCAAAGTAGAACGAAAAGAAGAAGCTTATTTTTATTCAGCTACCTTAATTAAAGAAGAAAAACTAATTCCTTCTGATAAGGAAGAGTTTATGCCTAAATTTAGCCCAGACGGCAAAGAAATTGCTTTTGTTGAAGAGCGCAATATTGTTCGTGTCTACAATTTGGCTAGCAAAACTTCAAGAACCATTTTACCGGAAGGTAGAAACCACAGTTATTCTGATGGCGATTTTGGTTTCAATTGGAGCGACGATAGCAAATGGCTTTTTGTAGATGATAGCATGGGGAATTTTAATGCAACCCATACCGCGATGATCAAAGCCGATGGTTCTGAAACTAAATACCCAATTATGAGTGGTTTTGGCGAAGATGCGGCCAAGCAACAAATGAAAGGCAAAGCGCTTGCTTGGTTAAGCAGCAAAGAAGGTCGAAAATCATTGGCCAATCAAGGCAGTAGAGAACTCGATGTGTACGCCGTATTTTTCGATAAAAAAGACTTTGAAAATTTTAAATTATCCAAAGAAGAAGCGGCACTTGCCAAAGAAATAAAAGACAAAGAGAAAGAAGTCGAAGACAAAAAAACGACATCTAGCACTGACAAAAACAAGAAAGACACTCCTAAAAAAGAGGATGTAGTAGTTTGGAATCCAGATTTGACTGATCTTGAAACCAGAAAAGTGCGTGTAACCATCAACAGCTCATCTATTGCTGATTTTGTATTTAATGATGACGGAAGTAAACTGTTCTATTTAGCTTCTTTTGAAAAAGGATTCGATCTTTGGGTAACCGATACCAAAACCAAAGAAACTAAGATTTTGGCCAAACTAGGATCATCTCCAAGTACCTTATTTTTGAGTAAGGACAATAAAACATTGTTTGTACGAAACGAAGGAGGCTTATCTAAAATTGAAACCGAAAGTGGTAAAATTACGGGGATCAGTGTATCGGCAGAGATGGTTTTAAACACCGAAGCAGAGCGCAACTACATTTTCAATCACATGTGGAGACAGACCGCTAAGAAATTTTACGACCCAAAATTACATGGCGTAGATTGGAAAATGTATAAAGAAACTTATGCTAAATTTTTACCACACATCAATAACAACTATGATTTTCAAGAATTATTGAGTGAAATTTTAGGAGAACTCAACGCCTCACACACCGGAGGACGCTACAGTTTTACGCCTCCTAATATGGATGCTACCGCATGTTTGGGTTTGCTATACGATGAAAAAAATGCCGCTGACGGTTTAAAAGTTACTGAGGTTATCGTAGGCGGGCCTTTTGATAAAACAGGCTTAAAGCTTAAAGCAGGCGCCACTATCAACAAAATTGACAACGAACCAATTACTGCAAATACGGATTGGGCTAAGTTTTTGAACAGAAAAACAGGTAAATTAATACTAATTTCTGGTGTTGATGCTAATGGTGTGGCGTTTCAAGAATCGGTGAAGCCGATTTCATTTGGTGAAGAATCGGGTTTAATGTACAACCGTTGGATTCGTAAGATGAATCAAATTACTGAAAAATTGAGTAACGGTAAAGTAGGCTACGTACACGTACAAGGAATGAATGACGGTAGTTTTAGAGAAGTTTTTGACCAAGTAATGGGCAAAAATTTCGAAAAAGAAGCTTTGATTGTAGACACTCGTTTTAATGGTGGTGGCTGGTTACACGATGATTTGAATACCTTATTGAGCGGCAAACGCTACCTTGAATTTGCACCACAAGGCAACCGATTAAAAGATGCAGAACCATTAGGTAGATGGACCAAACCAAGTTGTGTATTAATGAGCGAAGGCAATTATTCAGATGCATTTATTTTCCCATATGTGTACAAGCAAAACGGAATTGGGAAATTAATTGGAATGGGCGTACCAGGAACAGGAACCGCCGTTTGGTGGGAAACACAAATTGATCCTACTTTAGTTTTCGGAATTCCAATGGTTGCTACTATCGGAAAAGAAAACAGACCTACTGAAAACTTACAAGTAAATCCAGATATTCCAGTTGCATTGAAATACGAAGATTATTTGAACGGACAAGACAAGCAATTAGAAAGAGCTGTTGAAGAAATGCTAAAAACCATTAAATAAGATGTGAATTTTAGAAATTTCATTCAAAATTTAAGCAACACTTATTAAACTAAAATAAAGAGAGGCTGTTCCAAATTAACTTTGGAAAGCCTCTCTTTTTAGTTTACTTATTGTACAATTCTATAAAAACAAACACCGATCGTGCAAATTTACAATCCATGCTCGCATGGTATATCGGACAAAAGAAATCCTCAATTTAAAATTAAAAAAAAGAGTCCTAAACCATTGACCATTGGAATGCGCATGGATTACAAATCCTCTGACGGTTTCCAAATAAGACAAGAATCTTCAATCGCAAACTTGCAGGTTTTTTTTTATGCTATTTCATTTCCAATGTTATAAATAGTTTCGTCTACAGTTTTGAAGGCTTTTAGATATTCAATCGCCTCAATTTCAGCTCTTGTAATTTCATTATTATCCGAATAATGATTGTTTTCATAGTGTTTCAGAATGCCTTTTAACTCTAAAGTTTTTATTTGTTGTTTCGCTTTCTGATTAAAATTAGCCAACTCGACTTCAATAGTATTGAGTTTTTCCTTTGAGATTTTCAAATTCCCGTTTTCATAATTCGATAAATTGTAAATGGTCATCAACTCCATTTCGACTACTTGCTGAATCAAAATTTTTAAATGAAAAGGATTTTGTACTAAAGGCAGTATGATTCTAATTGATCTAAGAAGACGCTTAACAACTGTAGGATCGTACTTGCCCCACTGAAAAATTTGATCGTAGCAGAAATCTATAAACTCTTCAAAACTAAATTCGTTGACTTGTATATTTTTGGACTCGACAGCTCTAGAATCTATTGATGGAAATTCTTTCAAGGATAATTCTTTGGCTATTTCGCCTATTTGATCAATACAATTCAAACAAGTCGTAGGATCATTAACTGCTGGCGAAATTGCTTTGATGGCAATATCAACCAATTTGCGTACGCCAAAATTTATGTCTTGCGTATGACTCCTAAATTGCTCTACCTTGAACGCATCACGTACAATACTATTCACTTCCTGTCGCAATTCGGCTATTTGGTTGGATGCAATTTCCTGATTAAAAACCAATGCCAAAAGTACGGTTGTGTCTTTCATTATAAATTCGCCAACGATTGGTTTTTGATACGCATTCTCAAAATAAGGCGCCATTGCTGAACGTGAAATGTAAGTTGATAGTCTTTCTAATTTTTTATAATTCACACTGTCTAAGTAGCCTGATTCAAACGGACTCGCAATCTGGATTTTGAACTTATTAGGATCAATGAGAGAACGTTTGTTCAAGAGATTTTTACCCACACACCAGGTATCAGGATACAAAATATTAATTTCTTCAACCATATCAATCTTTATGCGATTCGTAATGCTGGCTACATTCATATTAATGCTCAAATAGGTAATCATCCTAGGATAAGACCAAGCCAAACCATAAAAAGCAAAAAGGGAACCCACAAAAAGTGTTAAAAGAAAAGGAGTTTGAGGAAAAAACACCGATACTAATTGCGGCAAAACACAAAGCGAAATAGTACCTACAAATAAGCCCACAAACTTTTGCATTTTAAAATCATTGACTAAAAAATGCCTCAAAATTCTGGGAGAAAATTGCGACGAAGCCAATTGCATTACCACAAATATCACTGAAAACGTAGTAAGTGAAATCCCGATAAGAATAGATATCAAGATATTAGCTACCCCTACTAAGCGCGTGTAAGTTTCTAGTATATTTAATTGAAAAAGCAATCCAAAATTAACATGGTATTCTAGAAACATCAAAGCCGATCCAATAAAGAGGGCATAAACAGCACTTAAAAAGGTCCCGAGATCTTTCAATCGGTGAATGAATATTTTTTTAAGCGTGTATTTTAGTTTATGTCTCATGGTCTATCTATAAAAAGTAAAACTACTAAAAATCAATTTACAAACGTTGATAATCTTTCGATACAAAAACAACATTTCTTTAAAAATTAACATTTCAAAATTATGGCTCCAAGTAACTCTTTTTACTGGAATCTTATTTACATTTAATGGGAATAAACCAGCAAAATTGAGTTATATATTTATGCTAAAATGTATTTACTGATCTCGGTTTTACAATCCGTGCCCGCAAAGTTGAACAAACAATTCAAGTAAAAAAGTTATATTTTTTAAAACTAAGAAAATTATTTTACGTTAAGATTTGTAGCATTCCTGCTTGGTTAAAACATCGCGTTTTTTTGTTGCCAATTAGAGTGATACAGCATAAACAAAAGCGATAGCGAACTGAAGAGGTATTTCGGCGCTACTGGAGTTTTCTTATTTGGAAAATGAAATAGAAATTTTTGATTAGATTTGTTTTAACATGAAGCCTTTGTAGCTGTGAATTGCAAGTTCTCGCGACCAGAAGGATAATTAGAATTTTAAAATGTACCATAATGAAGAAAATACTCCTATCACTTTGTTTTTTAATTGCTTTTATCAATGGCAAAGCACAAAATTTATCTAATACAGAAAAAAAGATCGTTGCCTATGTCAATGAGCATTTGCCAGAAACTAAAGATTTACTTGTAAAAACAGTCAACATCAATAGTGGAACATTAAATATTGAAGGTGTAAAAAAAGTAGGCGCCATTTACAGTGCAGAGCTTGAAAAAGCTGGACTTAAAAGCGAATGGGTAAGCTTGCCAGATAGTTTGCAACGAGCTGGTCATTTAGTGGCCACCAAAAAAGGAACTAAGGGAAAACGTATCTTTATTATTGGGCATTTAGATACGGTTTTTGAACCAAATATGCCTGCCAATAATTGGACAATGTTAAATGACTCAACAGCTACAGGGCAAGGTGCTATTGATATGAAAGGGGGTGATGTAGTAGTTATTGCAGCATTGCAAGCCTTAAAAAATTTAGGCTTATTAGACAAAGCATCAATAATAGTTTATTTTACAGGAGATGAAGAAAGAGCTGGTCTACCCATTAGCGTAAGCCGTAAAGATTTTATAACACGAGCTCAGCAATGTGATGTAGCATTAGGTTTTGAAACAGCCATGGGTCTCAACACGGTTACAACAGCTCGTCGTGGAGCTAGCAGCTGGACATTAAATGTGACTGCCAAAACTGGCCACTCTCAGGGTATTTTCAGTAGTAATTCTGGCTATGGTGCTATTTATGAATCTGCAAGAATTTTAAATGATTTTCGTTTGCAATTGAGTCAAGAAAAGTATTTGACCTTTAATCCAGGATTGATAGTTGGCGGCTCAGAAATGAATTATGATGCTGATAAAGCCAAAGGTGATGCAATAGGTAAAACAAATATCATTTCGCCTACAGTTACCGTTGTTGGTGATTTACGTTTCTTGACCGAAGAACAAAAAGAAACAGCCAGAGAAAAAATGAAAGCTATTGTAGCCAATAATCTAAATGGCACAAAGGCTACAATTAGTTTTAGCGATGGTATACCTGGAATGGCTCCAAAAGATGGTAATAATCGCTTACTTGCTACTATTAGTACTATTTCTCAAGACATGGGAATAGGTAAAACAGTTGCCGGCGACCCAGGTTCTAGAGGTGCCGGCGATATTTCGTATATAGCAAAATATGTAGATTGTATAGATGGTTTAGGTTCTTCTGGAAGGGGTGCTCATGCTGCTGGTGAAACTATTAACCTAAAAGAATTTCCGTATTTAATTCAACGAGCTGCGATTTTAATTTACAGATTAACGCAAAATTAAAAGACATTTACAGCTTTCTTTAGGAGTAGGAGTTTACAATTGTATGGAATTGAATTCCATTTAAGAATAAACAAGCCTACTTTAGAAAACGCTCAATGTAAAGCAATTAACAACTTTTGTACATAAGAAAGTAGTTATCCCAATTTGTTTATCGAAATTTGCATCTTCAATTTAAACGATCAAAAATGATATTACAAATAGAAACTCCTGCCCTACTTTTTGGTGCTACTTCGCTAATTTTACTGGCGTATACCAATCGTTTCTTGACACTTGCTACTATTGTACGTGGGCTGAAAAAAACATATAAAGAAAAAGCAAACGACCTGATTTTATTAGAAATCAAAAATCTAAACTTGCGCTTAACCCTTATTCGAAATATGCAATTAGCGGGCGTATTGAGTTTATTTCTATCTGTTTTCGCAATGTTACTCTTATTTTTAGAGCAACAAACCGCTGGTGTTTATCTTTTTGGGATGAGTTTATTGGGATTATTGATTTCCTTGGGATTATCATTTTGGGAAATCAGTATTTCTGTGAATGCCTTACGTTTGCATTTAAGTGACTTGATGCATAAATAAGCACCTGATTTTACAAAAAAGAGCTGTAAAATAATCTTACAGCTCTTTTAAAAATTATTGTAAAATGTTATTGCGTTATAATTCCTTCTTCTTCTTTCTTCTCTTTGTTTAATAAATTCGGGGTTTCTTTGGCCAATTTATTTTTGGTTGGAATTTTATAATTTAAGCTAAAGCCAAATTTCCTAGTGTCTTGTTTGCTGCTAATTAACAAAGGTGTTTCAAAAGCGTTGAAAGCATTCCTATTGGTATTCAATACATCATCGGCAAAAACAGAAAGTGTCAATTGGTCTTTCAAAAACTTTTTAGAAAAGGTTAAATCCAATGAATTTCTTAGCGGTTCTACTGCGATAAAATAAAAATAGTTTCCTTTTGGCACAACGTAATTATAGTTGGCTACAAACTTTATCTTTTTTGGAAGTACTATTTGCGACATGAAGTTAAACATCCAAAAACCATTGGTGTCAACATTTGGAATTTGGTGGTATTGGTAGCCTGTATACACGTATAAAAAGTTCATGGTGTCTGGATTCACATTCATTTTCATAGTTTCAGCGAAGCCTTTAGTAAACAACATATACGGAATTGGCATGCCCACACTAAAATTATGAATCTTCACTTCGGGAATATTCTCATTTGTATTGATTACTACATCATTATTAAGTGCCACTCTGTTGATCACTTGGTTCTTTGCCGAACTGATGTTGTAACTAATAAAAGCATAATCAAAGGCGCTTAACTTTACTTCGTAATTATCAAAAATCGTAGGCTGCAGGTTCGGATTACCAGAATAATCTACATTTGGGTTTTGATAATTGGTATTGTTTGGGTTCAAAGCAGAAGTGCTTGGTAAGGTGATTTTTTTATTATAATTCACATTAAAATTAACGGATGTACTAAAATTGTACTGTGCACTTGCATTAGGAAAAAAGCGGAACTGTTTGAAAGCACTCAAAGCAGCCACATCCGTTTTACCTGTTATGTTGTAATCTTCAGCACGACCACCAACAATAAAATTTATTTTGTCAAACTTAGTCTGGAATTCTAGATACGATGCAGTCGTTCTACGTTTGTATTCCAAGTTAGTGGTTCCCATACTCTTTGCATCAAAAAGCAACTCTTCGTATAATGCGCCAAAACTAATTTTCCCTTCATCCGAAAACTTCATAGGTTGTGAGTAATCAAACTTAACGTTGTATAAATTTTGATTCGATGAATTATCTAACGTTGACGTTGAACTTCCCACTGGATTCAATTGAAAATCATTCGTGTTGTTGTTGTAATTGAATTTAAATTCCAACTTTTTAGCAGCTTCTTTAAATTTTTTCTGATAGGTCACGACAGCATCTTGGCGCAAGCCCGTACTTTGAGAATCATCATTGGTGCTAAATCCTGGTCCGCTTCCTAATGTATTGCTATCATTATTGTTGTGCGTTACATCATAATTAAGCAACAAACGATCTTTTCCAATATCAAATGTGAGCGCCGATTTGATAAAATTATTTCTCCCTGTACGATCGGCATCCGTTTTAGAAAGTAAGGAATTCATGCCATTTTCCTGTTTTTGAAGAGAAGACCACACGGCGCTTTCTCTATAATTTTGGCCAAGATTTAACTGCCATCCAAAATATTTATTCTTGGCACTCAACAAAAGACTGTTGTTCATTCTCAACCGCACATCATCATAACTCGTAAAACTTGTACTGTTGGTATAGGTTGCACTCAGGTAGTTTTTTGCATTTTTATTGGTAATAATATTTAAAATTGCACCACCAGAAGTGGCAGGAAACTCTGCTCCTGGTTGTGTAATAATTTCAATTTTTTCAATTGCATTAGCTGGCATCCCTTCTAGAAAAGCGTTCAACTCATTCGTAGAAATATTCAATGGTCGGCCGTCCATAAAAACATCCAATTGTTTTCCTTGATACATCATTCCAGCAATATCTGAAGCGATTAAACCAGGTAATTTTTTGATCCCTTCTAGCACAGAACCAGTATTCAAATTGGGCTGATCGGCAAAGTTAAATATTGTACGATCTGCTTTTTGCTCTATCGCTTTTTTAGTTTTTATAATAGTAACCTCGTTTAATTCGGTTGTTTTTTCAGGAGCTTTTTCGGGAGTAGTTTGAGCCGAAAGGGTATAAAAACTGGCAAGACTCAACAAGGCAATCAATTGTATTTTTTTCATGATTTTTATATAGATATTCCATAAGTCCGCGTTTTAGTTGATATGTTACAACAAGAATGAAAAAATATCAACATCAAAACACCAATAAAGCTTTAGATTAAACCCTAGAACACGTTTTAAGTCTAACTCGTATAGCACTTTACGATTATGAACAATCACACCCTTTGGTCTTTACGACTCGGATATTCAGCGCAACAAGCGGCTACCATCAAAAAATTAGGTTTAAAAAACTTCTTGGAGCAATCCTTTGCCACTCCATTTGATGCAAACCTTCCTGATTTTTTAGAAAATAGTCCAAAAACTATCAGTGAATATAAAGAACTCCGAAATAAGCTGAAAAACGCTAGTCCAGAGCAAGTAAAGGAAATTCGCAAACAAGAAGGACAATCTACAATTGCCATGAAAGCGTGGTGGATTGAAAAAATGTATCACAATGAGTTGCCATTGCGTGAAAAAATGACCTGCTTTTGGCACAATCATTTTGTCGCCACTTCCCAAAAAGTAAAAGTGAATTACTGGATTTTTCAGCACAACCAAATTTTACGCGAACATGCTTTTGGTAATTTCAAAACCTTGACCAAAGCGATTATTCAAAGCAATGCAATGGTGCGCTATCTGGATAATGTGGACAATCGAAAAGGAAAACTGAACGAAAATTTAAGTCGGGAATTATTGGAACTTTTTACGCTTGGAATAGGAAATTACACAGAGGAAGATATAAAAAATGGCGCTAAAGGTCTGGCAGGACTCGGTATTGGAGAAGAAAACGCGGTTTATCGTAAATTTTTTGAAGAGCAAGAGAACTTTATTTACTTGGGCAAGAAAGGAAATTTCAAACTGAACGAAATGGTGGATATTATTTTTGATCAACCCAATATTCCGTATTTGATTACTCGAAAAATTTTGCAATGGTTTATTTACGATCGTCCAAAAGAAGATTTGGTGCGTTATTATGGTGACTATTTTAAAAAGATGAACTTTGAAATCAAACCGCTTTTAGAAAAAATTTTTACTGAAGAGTATACTAAAAACACTGCTGGTTCTAAAATTAAAAACCCTTTAGAATACAGTTTGCAGATCATGAACGAACTACAAATTGTTAATCCGAATACCAAACTAATAGCCTTTTTTATCAAACAACAAGGGATGGATTTATTTGATCAACCCAACGTGAAAGGTTGGGACGGTGGCAATTCTTGGTTGACATCACAGATCTTTCTGCAACGAAACAATGCTGCCGATTTACTTTGCAATGGTAAAAGTTTGAACCATGGTGCTAAAAATGAAGGCACTATGATGCGACAAAATCCCAAAAAGCTACTCTCAGTGCAATTAAATTGGAACAAGACTGGCACTAACAAGGAAATCATAAGCGAACTCAAAGACCGATTGCTGTTTGATACAGACGATTACAGTCAAGCCGATTTTGCAAAAATATTGAAATATGATTTTGATCCTAAAACAGCGGGTTCCGAAAATGCTGTGATGCGCTTGTTCAATTACATGATTAAAACACCTGAATTCCAACTCATTTAAAACTACAATTATGAACAGAAGACATTTTTTGACACTGACCGGAACCTTTACAGGAGGTTCACTTCTATTGCCTGATTTTCTGTATTCCTTCGGTTCGCAAAACAATCTAGTGATCGGCGAACAATGTGTTGTTTTTGTACAATTAAATGGTGGAAATGACGGATTAAATACATTCATTCCGTTTGAAGATGCACTCTATTATGACTTGCGTCCAAAAATTGCACTCACCAAAGATGAAGTGCTAAATGCAGCTAAAGGAATGGCGTTTCATCCTGCTTTAAAGGGATTTGCGCGTATGCAGCAAAACGGAGATCTATCGGTTATTCAAAATGTGGGCTATCCCAATCCTGCACGTTCTCATTTTCGAAGTCAAGAAATTTGGCAGACTGCTCCCACCAATCAAGAGTATTTAAATGATGGTTGGTTGGGTCGCTACTTGGATTTGCAATGCAAAGAACACCAACCTACAGCAGGTATAAATATTGACAGTATCGATAATTTAGCACTCAAAGGCGAAGAACCTAACTCGATTACTGTTAAAGATCCCAACCGATTTGTTACTAAAAACAAACTGGAAAATGACAGCCAATTATCGAATAACCCACAGTTAGATTTTGTTCGAAAAATAGCCAATTCTGTTGTAGAGGGATCTGATGACATTCAGAAAGCCATAACAAAATCAGTACCCTCGGACGTAGTGTATCCCAAAACAGGATTGTCAAAAAATCTCGAATGGATTGCCAAACTAATCAAAGGCAACTTAAATTCAAAAGTGTATTATACTTCGTTGGGAGGTTTTGACACGCACGATAACCAACTCGCCATTCATAAAAACAAGCTCACAGAACTGAACGATGCTGTTTTTAATTTTTATGAAGATTTAAAAAAAGCACAGCTGTTGCAAAATGTAACCATTGTAGTGTTTTCAGAGTTTGGTCGCCGCGTTAGAGATAACAGAAAAGGAACTGATCACGGAACAGCCGCTCCAATGTTCATCATTGGTGGAAACAACCAAGGAAAAATAATAGGTAAAAATCCTAATCTTGCTGATTTAGATCAAGGTGATTTAAAACATGATATTGATTTTAGAAGTGTATATGCTTCGATTTTGAAAAATAAATTGGACTTTGATCCTACTCGAATTGGCATACAAAACTCTATTTTGAAAGGACTTTTTTAAGTTTGCCACGAATCACTTTAAAAACCTATCTTTGCCCGCTTTTTAAAATTGAAAAAATGACAAAGAATAGTGTATTAAAAGGAGTTTTCTTAGTAGGTCTTGGCGCAACCAGTTATGGTATGCTAGCGACTTTTGTAAAAATAGCCTACGGCGAGGGGTTTACTACACCCGAAGTTACGATAGCCCAATTTGTATATGGGATCTTAGGAATGCTGCTCATTAATTTGTTTCAAAAAGCTAAAAAAGGAAATGACGTTATAAAAGCATCCAAGAAAAATATTACGCAACTAATGTTAGCAGGAACTTCGCTGGGAATGACGAGTATTTTTTATTATTTGGCCGTTAAATACATTCCCGTTTCGATTGCTATCGTTTTATTGATGCAAACCGTTTGGATGGGCGTTTTATTCGAAATGATTTTAGAAAAGAAAAGACCTTCTACCCAAAAAATAATTTCTGTTATCATCGTTTTAACAGGAACGGCGTTTGCTACGAATTTGATCCAAAGCAATGTAGAATTGGACTGGCGCGGTATCGTTTTAGGACTTTTGGCGGCAACATCTTTTACCACAACCATGTTTACCGCAAATCGGGTGGCGACAAATATTTCATCGGCACAAAGAAGTTTGTATATGCTCTTGGGCGGTGCTGTGATTGTTACCGGTTTTGCTATTGCTACACAAACAGCTCCTTTTAATTTTGAAATTTTCATGAAATGGGGAATCATCCTAGCATTGTTTGGAACTATAATTCCGCCTTTATTGTTTAATGCGGGTTTCCCACTAACAGGAATTGGCCTTGGGAGTATCGTTTCGGCATTAGAATTACCCGTTTCAGTATTAATGGCTTATTTTTTATTGAATGAAAAGGTAATTCTGATTCAATGGATTGGAATTATTCTAATCATTTTGGCAATTATAATAATGAACGTAAATTTTAAGAAAAAAGGGTAATTTCTATTTAAAACATTTGTGCTAATTTCATTTAAATTTTTATAAATTCGTTATAAATAACTTTATTATGAATTTACCTTGGCATTTATATGTGATGGCTTTTGTTTACTTTATTGCAGGATTAAACCATTTCAGAAACCCGAGACTGTACCTGAAAATCATTCCGCCTTATTTCCCGAATCCAAAATTACTAAATCACATCAGCGGTTTAGCCGAAATCATTTTGGCCATTGCCTTATGTTTTCCTGCGCTGTCCCACTATGGCGCTTGGGGAGTAATTGCTTTGTTGATTGCTATTTTTCCAACGCATTTATATATGTATTTTGACGAAAAGGCGCGTATGGGCTTGCCAAAATGGGTGTTACTCTTGCGCATGCCGTTGCAATTATTTCTAATTTTTTGGGCGTACCAATATACCTAATCCCGTGCAATCACTTTTTGAATCCCAATCAGAACCACTCATTCTTGACTTGCCAGACGCTGAGATAATTTATTATTCTCAATTTTTTGATACAGAATTGGCTGACAGTATTTTTGCTCAACTCACCCATGATATTCCTTGGCAGCAAGATGATATTAGAGTATTTGGAAAAATTCATCCGCAACCTCGTTTGACCGCTTTATTTGGAAATGAAGGAAAACCGTATTCGTATTCGAATATTACGATGCAACCGCATCCATGGAATTTGCTGTTGCAAAAGCTAAAAACACAAATAGAAGCTGTCGCACAAACCACTTTTACAACCGTATTACTTAATCAATATCGCGACGGAAAAGACAGCAATGGCTGGCATGCTGACAACGAAAAAGAATTAGGTATAAATCCAATAATTGCCTCCTTAAGTTTTGGTGCAGAGCGAACGTTTCAACTAAAACATAATACTATAAAGGACCTAAAAAAAAGCATTGTACTGCAACACGGAAGTTTACTATTAATGAAAGGTACTACACAGCATTTCTGGAAACACCAAATACCAAAAACCGCAAAACCTATTGGTCACAGAATTAATGGTACTTTTCGGGTAATCAAATAATTATTTCTATAAAAAGTATTAAATTTGAAATAAATATTTTTTTTTATGAATGACATCATAGCTTATTTTTCTACTATTCCGTCTTCCCATAGAAGCTTAATTTTAGTGGGTGGTATCACTTTTTTTTGGTTGATTGAAAATGCGTATCCACTTTTTAATTTCACGTATAAAAAATGGCATCATGCAAGCATTAACATCTTCATGACGATTACCACCATTATTGTCAACTTTTGTTTGGCTTTTATATTATTACAAACCGCTGATTGGACGATTGCTCATAATTTTGGAATTTTACAGTGGCTGCCAGCGTTACCTGTTTGGTTGTACGCTTTAATTGGGTTGTTATTGTTGGATTTAATTGGAGCCTATTTAGTGCATTTAGTCGAGCATAAAACCAAAGTCTTGTGGCGTTTTCATTTGATTCATCATACGGATACTTGGATTGATACCACAACTGCCAACAGGCATCATCCTGGAGAAAGTGTTATTCGATTTACGTTTACCGCGATAGGAGTTTTACTTATTGGAAGTCCGATGTGGTTGGTTTTCCTGTACCAAACCTTATCCGTTGTGGCTACGCAATTCAACCATGCTAATATTTCGCTTCCAAAAAAAGTAGATACTGTTTTAAGTTATTTCATAGTCTCGCCAGACATGCACAAAGTCCACCATCATTATGTTTTGCCCTATACAGATAGTAATTATGGCAATATATTTTCTATTTGGGACCGTCTTTTTGGAACTTTTATGACCCTCCCAAAAGAGGAAATTATCTATGGAATAGATACCCATCAGAAGCCAGAAGAGCACAATGAACTTAAAAATTTATTAAAAATACCCTTTCAAAAAAAGCAACAAAAGGAAATTAATTAAATTATAAAAAAAAATCCCTTTTTGAGAAAAAGTATTATTTATTTTTCTTAATATTGAATGTAATTAAAAAATGCAATTTATTAATCATTAACAACTTATTTGAATTAATTTTCACGTGATGAAAAAGAGTAACCGAAAAGAATTGAACTGGGAACAAACAGAAAAACTTGTTACGATGGCTTTAGAAGAAAAAAATCCTTTTGAAATCATCAAAAAAGAATTTGGTTTAGTCGAGAAGGAAGTTCTTGAAATTATGAAAAAGAAAATGCCCGCAGAAAAATTCGAAATGTGGAAGAAAAAAGCGGCTGCGAATAAACCCAAACCAAAACCAGTTAAGATTGATGATTTTGATGAAGATTTAGATGGTAAATATTACATAAAAAATAAATTAGATTAAACACAAAACTCCTGATTTTTAGGAGTTTTTTTGTTTTTTAACTAATACTCAAATTAATTATGGTCTCAATAACAGCCACCGAAAACGAATTTATTTTTGATATCCTAGGCAGTCATAAATTTTGGGCTTTCGAAAATAAGATTAGGGTACCAAAAGAAAAAATTATCCATGCGTATCAAAGTAAAGACGAGTTTACTTTTTGGATTGGTTGGAAAATACCTGGAACTCAAGTACCGTGGGTGATTACAGCAGGAACGTATATAAAAAAAGGAAAACGAAATTTTTGGGACGTTTGCAATAAAAAAAATGCAATCATTGTTGAGCTAACCGATTCCTATTACCACAAATTGATTATCGAAGTTGAAAATCCAGAACTCGTAATGCAACAACTAAACGCTAAATAACATGAAAAAAATACTAATCCTTTTACCGCTACTTTTTGTATCATTGGGATATTCTCAATCTAAGACTGAAATTTTCAAAAAGGAGGAAATTAACATCAACACCTTACTAAAAGGTTCGTTATACACTCCATTAAAAAATTCAAAAAAAGAAACTCTTGTCATTTTGATTGCAGGTTCAGGACCAACAGACAGAGATGGAAATCAAAAGAATGTAATCAATAACTCGCTGAAATACCTTTGTGAAGGCTTAGCGCAAAATGATATCGCAGCATTTAGCTACGACAAACGCATGTTTGCTCAAATATCCTTAGGAACTCTTAATGAGGCTACTCTTTCATTTGAAGATTTTATCAATGATGCGAAAGCCGTTTTTACCTATTTCAAAAACCAAAAAAAATACAATAAAATAATCATTGCAGGTCATAGCGAAGGATCTCTCATAGGCATGATTGCTGCCAATGATAATGCTGATGCCTTTATTTCTATTGCCGGTCCTGGAAGAACTATTGACGCTGTTGTTGTCGAGCAAATAGAGAAACAAGCTCCCTTTTTGAAAGAAGAGGTGCTTAAAAATTTTGAAATACTAAAAAGCGGAAAAACATTTGAATTGAAAAATGAAATGCTTGCTTCGCTTTTTAGGCCAAGTGTGCAGCCTTATATGATTTCGTGGCTCAAATACAATCCACAAGACGAAATCAAAAAGCTTAAAATTCCAACTTTGCTTCTTAATGGAACTAAAGATTTACAAGTTAGTGTGGGCGAAGCAGAATTACTAAAAAAATCAAAACCAGATTCAGAGCTGGTTATAATTGATGCTATGAATCATGTTTTTAAGGAGATAAAAGGAGATACTTCTGAAAATATGAAATCGTACAACGATCCAAATCTACCGATATCAGCTCAATTACTGAATACAATAACGCGTTTTATAAAAGCGTTATAGCTGTAACTAATTATCACTTTGTACGACTGATACACAAAATAAAACAAATTAAAATGAAAAGAATATTTTTAACGTTAGCATTTGCTTCGGTATTGTGGAGCTGCAAAACGGCGAGTACTGCAACAAATAACTCGAAAACCGACACTAATCTAGTACAAGTTTCCATTAATTTGAATGATGTAAAAGAAGACAAAGTATTGGTAACCATTACTGCACCAAAAATAACCACCGAAGACGTAACGTATAGTATTCCTAAAATTGTTCCTGGAACCTATTCTATTGATGATTACGGGAAGTATATCGAAGAATTCAAAGCATTTGATAGCAAAGGAATCGCATTAATAGTAACTAAAACCGATGACAATACTTGGAATATCAAGAATGCAAAATCATTGGCAAAAATTACCTATTTGGTAAACGATACCTTTGATACAGAAAAAGGTGGAGGTTTTGGTCAAAATGATATTTTTTCACCAGCAGGAACCAACATTGATGCCGGAAAAAACTTCATGTTAAACATGCATGGTTTTGCTGGTTATTTTCAAGATAAAAAAGATCTTCCGTACCGCGTGACTGTCACTCATCCTGAAACATTATGGGGCGCAACTTCAATGACCGATCTTGATGCTAGTGCAACATCTGATGTGTTTACCACTGCACGTTACGCTGAGTTAGTAGAGAATCCAATCATGTATGCAAAACCAGACTATACCACTTTTACTGTTGATGGAATGGAAATTTTAATTGGTGTGTACTCCCCGTCTGGAAAAGTGACAGCTGAAAGTATCACTCCAGAAATGAAAACAATGATGATCGCCCAAAAAACCTTTTTAGGAAAAATAAATGCGACAAAAAAATACACCGTGCTACTTTATCTTTCAAGCATGACCCCAACAGACGCGAAGGGTTTTGGAGCCTTAGAACACCCAACGGCAACCACGGTGGTTTTACCTGAAATGATGCCTAGAGAGGAATTAGTTAAATCAATGAAAGATGTCGTTTCACATGAATTTTTTCATATCGTTACACCATTGACCATTCATTCTAAAGAAATCCATTATTTTGATTATAATTCACCAAAAATGTCAGAACATTTATGGATGTACGAAGGAGTAACAGAATATTTTGCCAATCTTTTTCAAATCAATCAAGGATTAATCCCTGAAGAAGAATTCTATTCGCGCATGGCTGAAAAGATTGAAAATGCAAATGCCTTGAATGATACTATGCCATTCACTACGATGAGTGCAAATGTATTGACAGAACCGTATAAAGCACAATACTTGAATGTATACGAAAAAGGCGCACTTATTGGTATGTGCATCGATATCATTATCCGAGAAAAAAGTAATGGTGAAAGAGGAATTCTTGATTTGATGCAAAAATTATCCATTGAATATGGTGTAGCTAAACCATTTGATGATGCTGACCTTTTTGCAAAAATAACTTCCTTTACCTATCCTGAAGTAGGTGCGTTTTTAGCTACTTATGTTTCAGGATCAACTCCAATTCCGTACCAAACGTATCTTTCTAAAGTAGGCGTTACAAAATCAATCGAAAAAGTACCTGGGAATGTATTTCTAAAAGGGCAATCACCATACATAACTGTCAATCAAGCGACCAAAGAAATTATCGTTCTTCCAAATATAGAGTTGAATGTTTTCTATACCAACCTAGGATTGAAAGGTGGAGATATTATAGTATCGATCAATGAAAAACCGTATTCATTGGATACTATCTATGAAATGATAACGGAAAGCACCAACTGGAAAGAAAATGATGCGATTACTGTGAAAATAAAACGCGATGGTAAAGAGCAAATCATAACCGGAACAGTAAAATTCCCGTATGAAGAGAAAGAAGGTCTTAAGGCTACAGATGCAACCAAAAATACTTTAAAGGATGCTTGGTTGAAATCTTAATTTCAAAAACTGTTAAAAGAAATACCAATTTTAGACTGCCCCCAAAAAGTTAGACACTATTTGGGGGTATTTTTTTTGAAAATTGAACGCATTAGCAAAATCATTCCAACAATTTTCTTTATTTTGCACCACAATAGTAATGACTAGAAAATAATAGCGATGGAATCGCAAAATTTAAAATTAATCAAAAAAATAGCGAAACCTTTGCTTCTCAAACAAATTAACTAAACATGAAAAAATCGATTATTGCATTTGTCACACTTATTCTTTTGGCCTCTTGCAACAACAATACATCAAAAACCAACTTACACATTACGGGAAATATTAAAGGACTAAAAAAAGGTACTTTGTATATCCAGAGAATCCTTGATAATAAATTAGTTGCCATTGACACTATAAAAATGGATGGAAACTCCTCTTTTGAAAGCAATTTAGACCTTAAATCTCCAGAAATGCTCTATTTATTTTTGGATAGAGGCGTAACCAATTCCTTAGACAATAATTTACCATTTTTTGCTGAACCAGGAAACATTACTATTGAAACAAGTTTAGATCGGTATTTATCTGATGCTAAAATTAAAGGATCAAAAAATCAGGAAATATATGAAGAGTATAAAAAAATCAATACTCGTTACACAGACGAAAATCTTTCCTTAATTGAGCAAAAATTCAATGCCATCAAAAGTAAAAACACGAAAAAGATTGATAGCATCATCATAAGACAAGATTCAAATATCAAAAGAAAGTATTTATTTGCCACTAATTTTGCACTAAATAATAGGAAATTTGAAGTAGCGCCTTTTATCGCACTTTCAGAAATATACGATATCAATATCAAATATTTAGATACAATACAAAAATCAATGTCTCCCCAAGTAGCCAATTCATTATATGGAAAAAAGCTAACACAGTATATTGCAAGTATTAAAAGTCAAAAATAGAAAGCGCAGTCTGACTTTTCCTTTTCCTTATTTAAAACAAAAAATCATCTTGATTTCACAAGATGATTTTTTTGTTTTAAAACCCAAGCAATACTTAAAGCACAATAAAACAGAATTAGATATAAATACAAATTACATGCTACCCATTGCTGCACCACCAATAAACGCGATAATGATCATTAAAAAGTATAAAGAAAAAATAACTATCGTCATTATGCCAATAAACTTGTAATGCGATTTTAAGTATTGAAATGAAACCGTCAATTTATCGGAATCGTTTGTTGCACATGCGATTTTAGCATTTGAAGCAAACTTGTTTAAATAATATACTGGAAAAAAATAAAGAGCGGCGAGGAGTAAATAAACGACAGCCATGATTATTCCAAAAGAGCTGCCCATACTGCTCATGGCAGGATTCATTTTTCCCATTGCAGAGAATAGTGTACCTGCAAATAAACCTGCAAGAACTATAAAACCAATTCCTACATACCCCAAAATGGATAAAAAATAAGCCCATTTCGCGGTCTCTTTCAAAAAGTCTTTTGCAGACTCGTTTAGTTTCATTTCTAAATTCTCAGTAATTGAATGCTCTTCCATAATTTCTTTTTTTAGTTAGTCATCAAATTTAACATAAAAAATAGGACATCCAAATAAAAAGAATTTTATTCATGTAGTACTAAAAACAAAAAACCATCCCGGATGAAAGGGATGGTTTTATTAAGAGCCGGCGGAGGGACTCGAACCCACGACCTGCTGATTACAAATCAGCTGCTCTAGCCAACTGAGCTACGCTGGCGACTCATTACGGGTGCAAATATAAGTCTGAATTTCTATTTTGCAAAACAAATTCAAACTTTTTTTGCTTTTTTTTTGACTACAATTCGTTGATTTTAGCAATCAATTGATTAGCAGTTTGTTCCAATTCAACATTGATTTGTTTGAAATGTGCTTTTTTATTTTCAACTTTTTTTGCATTCACTTTTGTGATTAAAGCGTCAAAAGCAGCGATAGCTTCATCAATTAAATCATTAGTTTCAGTTGTTGGTTTTCCTGTTGTAGAAATTTCGAACAAGTAAACTGCTTCAATAATATCTCCTAAAACGTAGTTGATGTCTTTTTTTAAATTTTTAACGTTTGCCATTTTTATTTTTTTAAAATTTGAATTTTAATTTGCGTCTGCAAAAGTACACATAATCTTTCTATTACCGACTATGAAATGTAAATTTCTAAAATGGAAGCTTTTCCACTGAGAATGAACGCATTCATTGCCGCAGGAATCAAAACCGTATCTCCTTTTTTATATTGCGTTTTTGAGCTACTATATTCCAGTTCAAATGCCCCTTCTGTACACATATAAACCGTAAAGGATTTAGCAGATTTAGAAATAGAAATCTGTCCGTCTAAAGGAATAAAATTAGTCGTAAAATAAGGACACTCGACAATTTCGTTTGAACTATTTATTTTCTTAGTATACTCTTTCTTCGTTTCGACTTTATCATAATTGATAGCTTCCAAAGCTAAATCAACATGTAATTCCCTTGTATTACCATTGGCATCTAGCCTGTCAAAATCATAGAGACGGTATGTAATATCCGAAGTTTGTTGTATCTCAGCAACCACTAATCCAGCACCAATAGCATGAACGGTTCCTGTTTCTAAAAAGAAAACATCACCTGATTTCACTTTTATATCGTCCAGAATAGAAAGTAAGGTTTTGTTTTCTAGATTTTCTAAATACTCACTGGCATCCGATTTTTCTTTGAAGCCCACAATTATTCGGGCGTCATCATCAGCTTGCATGATATACCACATTTCTGTTTTACCAAAAGAATGATGTCTTTTTTTGGCCAACTCATCATTTGGATGCACTTGTATGGACAAATCTTCGCGAGCATCTAAATATTTGAAAAGCAACGGAAATTGTTTTCCAAATCTAGTATAAACTTCAGTTCCCAAAATTTCGACCGGTGCATTATCAATAATAGCAGTCAATGATTTGCCTTTCCATGCTCCGTTTGCAACAACACTTACATCACCTTCAACAGTAGACAACTCCCAACTTTCTCCAGTAATTGTTGATGTTATTGGTTTATTAAGTAGTGTTTTTAGTTTTTCACCTCCCCAGATTCTTTCTTTGAAAATGGGTTCAAATTGTAAAGGATAAAGTTTCATTCAGATGATTATTTTGAATTTGTAAGATATAAAAAATCCATATTATTCTCGAGAATATAGATTCTCTTTTTACAGAAATCAATAAATGACCAAAAACAAGGCATAAATTGAAATCTATCAGAATAGCCTTCAAGTAGATTTTTACTATAAATTACACTAATTTTTTAATAGCTTCCAGCGCTTTGGGAATATGTTTTGTAGCCAGCATACTATCAAAAATCATTTGAATCACTCCATTTTTATCAGTGACATAGGTAACTCTTCCCGGCAGTAAACCGAACATTCCCGTGGGAACACCAAAAAGTTTTCTAATTTTTTTATCTGAATCTGACAAAAGAATAAAAGGTAGTTTGAATTGTTTAGCAAATTTTTGATGGGAAGCAATAGTATCACTACTAATACCTATTACTTCTGCCCCAAGATCCTTAAAATCTTCGTATAAATCTCTAAAACTACAAGCCTCAGCTGTACATCCTGGTGTATTATCTTTTGGATAAAAATAAATCACAAGCGGCTTTTGGCCTACTAGGGTTTTACTATCAAATTCACTCCCTGTAGCATCTTTAGCAATAAAATGGGGAATGGTATCCCCTACTTTTAGTTCTTTCATTCTCCTTTATACGTTACAAAATTTCTAGGGGTTTCATATAGAACCACTTCTAGTTCAAATTCTGGTTTGATTCTTTTTCTGATTTTATTCCAAATAACGACTACTATATTTTCGGCAGTTGGATTCAAATCCTGAAACTCTGGCACATCCAGATTTAAATTTTTATGATCAAATTGATTCTCTACATCTTCTTTAATAATGTCGCTTAAAAACTTTACATCCATAACATATCCTGTTTCGGGATCAATCTGGCCAGTAACACTAACTATTAGTTCATAGTTATGACCATGAAAATTGGGATTATTACACTTCCCAAAAATCGCATCGTTTTGTTCCCATGTCCAATCCTTGCGGTGTAATCTGTGAGCCGCATTAAAATGGGCTTTGCGCGAAATAGTAACTTTCATGATATATAATTTAAGATTGCGATGCGTTAGAAAATCTATTTGTAATGTTCTGTTATTGATTTTTTAGCGACAGCGCTATATTTTGTGGTCTTCTAGAAAATGATAAAACTCATCGAAAATAATTTTGAACCAAACCGTATACAAAGCCGGATGTGTCTCCATATCTGATTTTACATCTTCAATTTTCATCCACTTCCAGTCTTCTACTTCCTCCCGATTTATATTTGGTGCATCGTCATAATACCCAATCATAACGTGATCAAGCTCATGTTCTGTTAAACCATTATCAAAAGGAGCTTTATAAATAAAATGAAAAAGCTCTTTGAGTTCTGTATTAAAACCCATTTCTTCAAATAAACGACGACTTCCTGCTTGAATATTAGTTTCTCCATCGCGCTGGTGACTACAACACGTGTTGGTCCACAGCAATGGCGAATGGTATTTTTGACTGGCGCGCTGCTGCAACATAATTTCATTTTTGCTGTTTAAAACAAAAACTGAAAAAGCACGATGTAAAACTGCTTTTTCATGTGCTTCGAGTTTAGGCATCAATCCGATTTGCTCATCGTTGTGATTAACTAATATTACGTTTTCTTCTACCATAGTATTCTTTTGCTGATCAAAAATACAAAAAAGATTATTAGAGACGGGGGCTTTAACGTTCTGTTTCGAATTGTTGAAGTGAATTTATTTTGTTGCTAATCTAAGCAAATTCAATGTTTACTTTCAAAAGTTTTTTTTGTAATTTTAAATACTATAACAATCAATAAGATGCACCAAATAATCATTCGAAAAGCACATCCAAACGATTTAGAAAAACTCCTTGAATTTGAACAAGCAATTATTACTGCCGAACGTCCTTTTGACCCCACTCTAAAAGCAGAAAAGATACATTATTATGACATCGAAAAAATGATTTCAGCACCACATATACAAATAGTAGTTGCCGAAATTGATCTGGAACTCATAGGCTCTGGATATGCGCGAATAGAGGTCGCGAAACCTTATTTGAATCATCTGAACTATGCCTATTTAGGATTTATGTACACAGTTGCTAATCACAGAGGAAAAGGAGTAAACGCTAAAATTATTGAAGCGCTCAAAAAGTGGTGCATTCTTCAGGATGTATTCGAAATGAGACTGGATGTATACAACGACAATACTTCGGCAATAAAAGCCTATGAGAAAGTAGGCTTCAAAAAACACCTTATCAATATGCGAATGATTGTATAATTATAAGGCTTTGTTAATTCTAAATCCAGAACTGTATTTTACCCGTAACTAACGTTAGTTAAAACTTACTTAAATAACTATTAATTTGCAAAGTAGGCGACATTTTTTGTTTCAAAATCGCTTTACATTTGTAGTATAAAAAGAAAATTATGAAAACAACAAGATATTTTTTAAGCCTATTATTTTTACTTCCTTTATTCATGTTTACTGCCTGTGGACAAACGAAAAATAAAAAGGACAGTACCGAAAAATCTATAGCAATGGGAAATTCAATCAACAAACCAGGGAATCCATATTATTCCAATACAGACACTAAAAAACTGAAGGTTAGTGATGCCGAGTGGAAAAAGATTTTACCCGAAGATGTTTATGAAGTATCCCGTAACGCAGATACCGAAAGACCTTTTACAGGAAAATATTGGGACACCGATGAAAAAGGAACGTATTACTGCGCCGCTTGTGGAAATAAACTTTTTCGCTCAGGGGCTAAATTTTCGAGCAATTGCGGTTGGCCAAGTTTTTTTGAACAAGACAGTAAAAGCAGCGTGGTGTACAAAACAGACAACTCTCTTGGAATGGAAAGAATCGAAGCCCTTTGCGGAAGATGCGATGGGCATCTAGGACATCTTTTTGATGATGGACCTGCGCCTACTGGCAAAAGATATTGCATGAATTCTATCGCACTTGACTTTATACCAGATACCAAATAAAATGAAAAAAGTATTGCTACTGTGTTTAATAACCGCTACTAGTTTATTTGCACAAAAACCTGCAAACAAACAACCCAATTTTGAAACCATTACGCTAGCGGGAGGTTGTTATTGGTGTGTTGAGGCCGTTTATGAAAATTTAATTGGAGTAAAATCAGCCGTGTCTGGTTACGCTGGAGGTAAAAATGCTAATCCTAGTTACGAAGATGTTTCTACGGGAAGATCGGGCTATGCCGAAGTAGTGCAAATAACCTATGATAAAAACGTCACAAATCTTGATGAAATTTTTAAAGTGTTTTTCACAGTGCATGATCCAACTACACTAAACCGACAAGGTGCTGATGTAGGAACACAATACCGTTCTGCTATTTTTTTTAAAAATGATTTACAAAAAAAAGCAGCACAATCGGTTATTACTGCGATGAAAAAAGCAAAAATTTATGACAGCGCAATCGTAACCACATTAGAACCACTTACTAAATTTTACAAAGCGGAAGACTACCATCAAAATTACTATGTAAATAATAAAAGTCAACCGTATTGCCAAATGGTAATCCAACCTAAAATGGAAAAGTTTGAAAAACTTTTTAAAAGCCGATTGAAAAAAAAATAAAATACCAAACCAACGCCTTGTCCTTTAAAACATGGCGTTTTTTTTTGCTCATAAAAAAATTAAATTACAGTAATCTTTCATGCGACTGAAAACTTTAAAATTTTGTTATATTTGTTTAAATCGAAGTCAATTGACAGCCCTTCAAACTGAATTTCAGTAATGTAAATTGACATTAACCAACCAAAACCACCTTTCAATTCATGAAAAAAATCATTCTTTTCACAAGCATATCGTTATTCTCCGTTATTGCATCTGCGCAAAACACAGCGCTCAAATCTAAAATTGACACAAAAGCAGCATCATTAGAATCCAAAGTTATTTCTTGGAGAAGAGACTTTCATCAAAATCCAGAATTAGGAAATCGCGAATTTAAAACCGCTGAAAAAATTGCTGCACATTTGCGCAGTTTAGGTATCGAAGTACAAACCGGAATCGCAAAAACAGGTGTTGTAGGTATTTTAAGAGGAAGCAAACCAGGACCAGTTATTGCTCTTCGAGCAGATATTGATGCGTTACCCGTAAAAGAGCGAGCAGCAATTTCTTTCGCTTCCAAAGTAGAGGGAGAATACAACGGAAAAACAGTTCCTGTAATGCATGCTTGTGGTCATGATACCCATACTGCAATACTCATGGGAACTGCCGAAATTTTAGCTTCTATAAAAAGCGAATTAAAAGGGACTGTGAAATTTATTTTCCAACCAGCCGAAGAAGGTCCTCCCGAAGGTGAAGAAGGAGGAGCAAAATTGATGGTTAAAGAAGGCGTTTTGGAAAACCCTAAAGTCGAGGCCATTTTTGGTTTGCACATTAACGCTCAAACCGAAGTAGGCAAAATAAAATACCGTTCACGTGGTACTATGGCGGCTTCGGACTGGTTTACCATAAAAATAAATGGAAAACAAACGCATGGCGCCTATCCATGGTTGGGTATTGACCCTATTGCTACAGCAGCACAAATCATCATGGGAATTCAAACTATTGTTAGCCGAAATATAAATCTTGCAGAATCTCCAGCAGTGATCAGTGTCGGACAAATAAACGCTGGAGTAAGAAGTAATGTGATTCCCGAAGAACTAATTATGACTGGAACCATTCGTTCTCTTGATGTTAAAGTTCAGGAAATGTTGCATGCTAGATTAAAAAAAGTAGTAACGTCTATCGCTGAAAGTGCGGGAGCAACTGCCGAGGTTAACATAACAAACCAAACACTTATTACATACAATGATCCCACATTGACGGAAAAAATGATCCCTACACTTGAAGCTACAGCCGGAAAGGAAAATGTTTCAATTACTCCTGCTGTAACTGGTGCTGAGGACTTTTCTTATTATCAGGAAAAAATTCCAGGTTTGTACTTTTTTCTTGGTGGTGCCCCAAAAGGCAAACCAATATCGGAGACAGCGCCGCATCACACGCCTGATTTTTACATCGATGAAAGCGGTTTTCTGTTAGGAATGAAAGTATTATCCAACTTAACAATTGACTATATGGAAATGCAATCCAAAAAATAACAACTAGCAATTTTTAGAACTATCGATATTAAAAACAAAATAGTTACATCGCCAGTTCGAGCGCAATCGTGAACGAAAAGTCAATGTAGACTTATGATTCATCAAGGGCAGCCAAAAACTAGTTTTAAACATTTTTAATTACAAGGAGTAAAATTATTTGATAATATGGTACTCTCAATTGATACTTTTTGAACCTTATATTTTTTGCCATCTACCATTTTCATAAAAAAGCGAACTATGACACAGATTAGATCTTTCTTTAAACATAAAATACTTTTTACACTAGCGTTACTCTGTATTCAAAATATAGCAACCGCTCAAGAAAAGAAAGTTGCCCCTACATCTAATGAACTGTATCGAGAAATAGAAAAAATGGACGAGATTATGTTCAATGCCTTTAATGAAAAAGATTTTGAAAAATTTAAATCTTCCTTCACCAATGACTTAGAGTGGTTTCAAGACAATGACGGATTGTTAAACTATGAAAAAGTTTTTACTAATTTTTCCAATATGTTTAAAAATGAAAATAGACTAACGCGAAAACTTGTCAAAGGTACACTCGAAGTACATCCCATAAAAGACTACGGCGCAATTGAAACAGGAACGCACGAGTTCCGTCATATGGAAAACGGAAAGGAAGAAATTGGAACCTTTAAATTTCTTATGATTTGGCAAAAAAAAGACAATCAATGGAAGATTTCAAGAGTGGTGAGTTACGATCATTAGCGTAAAGCCCAAATTATTTTGTCACTTTCAAATTGAGTTTAATAGTCAAAAATAGTTGGTAAAAACCTTTCTAGCCACCATGAAATATGATGTTTCCAAAAGTTTATTGAAATTCGTTTCAATAAACTTTTTTATTTGTTCAAAATAGCTCCAATCATCAGTGCACATTTTTCTCCATCAATAGCTGCCGAAATTATTCCGCCTGCATAACCCGCTCCTTCACCACAAGGGTACAGGCCTTTTATTTGAATATGTTCATACGTTTGTGGATCTCTTGGAATACGCACCGGTGATGAAGTTCTAGATTCTGGTGCATGAAGTATGGCTTCATTTGTCAAATAGCCACGCATAGATTTTCCAAATTCTGTAAATCCTTCACGTAATATGTTTGTTAAAAATTTGGGGAAAACCGCTCCCATTTCAACTGAAGTGGTTCCGGGCACGTAAGACGTTTTAGGAATATCTGAGGAAACTCTCTTTTGTGTAAAATCGATCATACGCTGTGCAGGAACTTTTTGACTTTCCCCAGCCAAATGCCATGCATTTTGTTCAATACTTTTTTGAAATTCCATTCCAGCTAAAGCACCAAATTTGGCAAAAGGTTTGAAATCTTCTAACTGTAGCTCAATGACGATTCCAGAATTAGCGGTAGCCTGATCCCTTTTAGACGGCGACCAACCATTGGTCACCACTTCTCCGGGACTTGTTGCACAAGGTGCAATAACGCCGCCTGGACACATACAAAACGAATACATTCCCCTACCTCCTACTTGCTTCACGATTGAATATGGTGCCGGTGGCAAATAATCGCCCCTATAATCACAACTGTACTGAATGCTATCTATCAACGTTTGTGGATGTTCTGCTCGTACGCCCAAGGCAAAAGGTTTGGCCTCAATAAAAATTTGTTTTCGATCTAATAATTCAAAAATATCACGAGCTGAATGTCCCGTGGCTAAAATCAGTTTATTAGCAAGAATTGTTTCTCCGGTATGCGTAACAATACCCTGTACCTCATTGTTTTTTACTAAAATATCGGTCAAACGGGTTTCAAATAAAACCTGTCCGCCACATTCAATAATTTTCTCTCGAATATCTTGAATGATTTGTGGTAATTTATTGGTTCCAATATGTGGATGTGCCTCAATCAAGATATCTGGTGAAGCGCCAAAAGCAACAAACAGTTCTAAAACCCGCGTAACATCGCCTCTTTTTTTAGAACGTGTGTATAATTTTCCATCAGAATACGTTCCTGCGCCGCCTTCGCCAAAACAATAATTAGAATCTTCATTGACAAGATGATCGACATTAATCGCTTTCAAATCTCTACGACGTCCACGTACGTCCTTTCCACGTTCAACCACAATTGGTTTTAACCCCAGTTCAATCAATTGCAAAGCAGCAAATAATCCTGCAGGCCCAGCTCCTACAACAAGTACTTCTTGAGCATTTGTTACATTTTTATACTCTGGTATATTTATTTTTTCTTGATTTACTGTTTCTCCAATAAAATATACATCTGCTTTGATGTTGAACTTAATTGCTTTTTGACGGGCATCAATAGAGCGTTTTAAAATTATAACTTTTTGAATTTCCTGCACAGAGGTATTGAAAAACTTTGCAACATAATCATTCAATAATGATTCATTATGAGCTACTTCTGGTGATACTTGGGTTTGAAATACGCGAGGCATAGTACGATTTTTGGCAAAAATAGTAATTTGAAAATTGTTATCGTAGTTTTGCCATCCAACAACAAATAAAATGTCTAGAAAAATAAAACTTATTTGGGATTTTCGTGGGCCTGCCTCAGCGAAAACAGCAGAACACCACGAAATTCATTTGAAAGAATATATTGCCATTGAAAAGCTGCCATTGAACATCACCGGTTTTGAAACGCAAGGCGAAATGCAAGCCATTGCTTTCATGGTAGTAACTGATGATCATATGATCCAAGTTCGCGATGCCTTAAAACCACATCGGGGCGAATTGTATCAGGAATAAATTGTTTTATAGCTTTTGAATAGTTTCAAAAAACAATTGACTCAATTTGGCATCAGCCATCCCAGCAACCTCCATTATTTCAGGGATATTAACGGGTTTTAAATTATCTGGATCACATTCATCTGTAATCACACTTATCGCTGCACATGGCAATCCTAGTTGATTCGCCACAATAACCTCTGGTGTGGTACTCATACCTACCATATCTGCGCCTATAAAACCCAAATACCTGTATTCTGCTCTAGTTTCTAATTGAGGTCCAAAAACAGAAGCATACACTCCTTTTTTTAGATTTACGTCTAAGTTTACTGCTTGCTCCACCAAAATACTGTTCAATCGGGCGTTGTATGGCGCACTCATATCTGGAAAAATACCACCGAATTCAAAACTATTCAAGCCAGAAAGCGGACTGCCTCCTTGTAAATTGATGTGATCATCTAGCACTATTAAATCTCCTTTTTTGAAGCTTTTATTGATTCCACCAGCCGCATTACTCAAAAGTAATTGTTGAATTCCTAATTTTTGCAAAACGCGAATTGGAAACGTTATTTGTTGCAAACTGTACCCTTCGTAAAGATGGAATCTACCTTGCATCACAATAACTTTTTTAGAACCTATCGTTCCATATAATAATTTCCCCTTATGAAATTCTACTGTAGAAACTGGAAAGTGTGGGATTTCAGCATAATCAATGGTCTGTTCGACCTCTAAATAATCTAAAAATTTACCTAGCCCTGTGCCCAAAACGAGACCGATTTCTGGATTTAATATTCCTTTTGAAACCAGATAATCAGCCGACTGCGAAATTTGTTCTAAATATGTCATACTTTAAAAAACTATTGTTGGTAAATTTCGTAAATATTAATAGATTTACAAAAAAACATTCTATGAAACATCTAGTAATATTATTTTTTTTCACACAAATGGGTTGGTCTCAAACCACAGATTATGTTAGAATTTCACAAAAACTTATAGAATCTTTAAAGTCTAAAGAAACTAATACGAAGGAATATATAGACATTATTGCTAATGCAAATGAGGAGGAGTTAATCAAACAATTAAAAACTGATGATTTAAAAAAAGCTTTTTTCATTAATGTGTACAATGGTTTTACCAATTATTCTTTAAGAAAAAATCCAGGACAATATAAAGACAGAGGAGCTTTTTTTAAATCGGAACAGTTTACTATAGCAAAGAATAAAGTGAGCTTAGACCTTATTGAACATGGGTTCTTGAGAAAATCGAGTGTTAAATTGAGTTTGGGTAAATTGAGTAAAATTTTCCCGCCCCAAATAGAGAAAAAATATCGAGTCGACAAAATCGATTACAGAATTCATTTTGCTTTAAACTGTGGGGCAAAAAGTTGTCCACCCGTTTCTGCATATGACCCAAAAAACATAAATGAGCAATTAGACAAGTCAACAAAGAGTTATTTAATGACAGATGCTAAATACGACAAGACGAAAAATATTTTGTTTGTGCCTTCATTAATGAGCTGGTTTAGAGGTGACTTTGGCAATAAAAAAGGAATTTTAAAAATTTGTAGTGACCTAAAAATCATTCCGAAAGAGGCAGATCCAAAGTTAGAATACAATGATTACGATTGGACTTTATATTTAGAAAATTTTAAATAATAATAAAAATAATAATACTTATGGACAAGAATTATTACAATTCAGACGATTTAAAAAAATTTGGTAACATAGTCGATTTTCAAAAGGAAATGGGCGAAAAATTCTTTGGGTATTACGGTGAAGTTTTCAAAGAAGGCGCCTTGACAGCCAGAGAAAAATCATTGATTGCTTTGGCAGTATCCCATGCTGTTCAATGCCCGTATTGTATTGATGCTTATAGCTCTGATGCTTATGAAAAAGGATATAGTGAGGCTCAAATGATGGAGGCGGTTCATGTTGCAGCAGCCATCCGTGGTGGTGCAAGTTTAGTTCACGGAGTTCAAATGATGAATAAAGTTAAGAAAATTAGTTTATGAGTGAATTTAAAAAAATAAAACTGAAATCTTTAAAAGCCAACTCTAATTCGTTATCTAAAGCAGCCAATCAAATTATTATTTTAGAACAAAATCCAGAGGAGTTCACTCCATTTAGAACGAAACTAAATGAAATTAATTTGAATCCTTTAGTGCCAACATCACTTGAAGTTTTTCAGATTAATTTGGGTAAAATGTGCAACCAAGTTTGTACTCATTGCCATGTAGATGCAGGTCCCGATCGTAAAGAGATCATGACCAAAGAAACCATGGAAATAATTTTAGAAATTTTAAAATTAAATCCTAATTACAAAGTGGTTGATATGACGGGTGGCGCACCAGAGATGAATCCAAATTTTAGATGGTTTGTCGAAGAAATTAGTGCACTAGGCATTCAAATGTATGTAAGATGCAATCTAACGATCATCACCGCCAATAAAAAATACAATGACTTACCGGAATTCTTTAAAAAACACAATGTAGAAGTAATATCCTCTTTGCCCTCTTACTCTAAAGATAGAACTGACAAGCAACGAGGTGATGGTGTTTTTGAAAGCTCCATAAAAGCATTAAAAATGCTGAATGAAGTAGGATACGGGAAAGAGGCTTCTGGCTTAACATTAAATTTAGTTTACAATCCTGCAGGTGCTTTTTTACCTCCAGATCAAAATGCCCTCGAAAAAGAGTATAAACTTGCACTTGAAAAAGATTTTGGTATTGTGTTCAATAATTTATTTGCGATAACCAATTTACCAGTATCTCGTTATTTGGATTACTTAGTCTCCTCTGGAAATTTTGAAGACTATATGAGTAAACTTATTGACGCTTTTAACCCAACAGCCGCATTGAATGTGATGTGTAGAAATACCATTTCTATTGGGTGGGATGGCTATATTTATGATTGTGATTTCAATCAAATGCTTGAGTTAAAAGTGGCTTGCAGAGATTCCCAACACATTTCAGAATACAATTCCGATTCGCTATTAAATAGAAACATCATTGTTAGCAATCATTGTTATGGTTGTACGGCTGGCTCTGGAAGTAGTTGCGGCGGTGCAGTTGCTTAATTAATAGCAACTAAAAAAATATAAGTCAACCTAAATTAAATCAAACAAAAATAAACTTTAGAAGTTCAATAACAAAAGAACAAACTTAAAAAAAACTACTTACTAAAATGGAAAATTATTTAGACGCAACCGTCAACCTATACCGAGATGCAGCACTAACCCCAGACGTAGGATTATGTTGTACAACCACACCTATTTGGAAATTCCCAGGCCTTGAAATTCCAAAAATAATGCAAGAAATGAATTATGGTTGCGGAAGCACTATTTCGGCTCAAGACTTGATTAACAATCCAAAAATTTTATATGTAGGAGTTGGAGGCGGAATGGAGTTACTACAATTCTCCTACTTTTCTCGTCAAAAAGGGGGTGTTGTAGGTGTAGATGTTGTTGACGAAATGCTAGAAGCTTCACGCCAAAATTTTATAATCGCAGAGCAAGAAAATGATTGGTTCAAAAGCGAATTTGTAGAGCTTAAAAAAGGAGATGCTTTAAACTTACCAATAGAAGATGAAAGCATTGATATTGCAGCACAGAATTGCTTGTTCAATATTTTTAAGACGGACGATTTGAAAAAAGCATTGCAAGAAATGTATCGAGTGCTAAAACCACGCGGACGATTAGTGATGAGCGATCCTACCTGTGAACAAGAAATGAATGAAACCTTGAGAAACGATGACCACCTGAGAGCACTTTGCCTAAGCGGAAGCATTCCAATTAAGGAATACATACAAATGCTGACTGATGTTGGTTTTGGAACTATCGAAATTAGAGGCAGAAGACCGTACCGAATTTTAGATACGGAGAACTATGCTACTGATGAGCTTATCTTTATCGAAAGTATCGAAGTGTGCGCTATAAAAGACCCAATGCCAGAGGATGGAGCATGTGTATTTACTGGTAAAGCCGCTATTTATTATGGTAAAGATGCCTATTTTGATGATAAAAAAGGACACACATTATTGAAAAATCAACCTTTAGCAGTGTGCGATAAGACCGCACAAGCACTTGCTGATTTGAACAGAGACGATATTTACATTAGCGAATCAACCTTTCACTATAACGGTGGAGGCTGTTGCTAAAACAACAAAAGCTGCAACTAACATTTTAGTTGCAGCTTTTTATTATACTTTTTATGCAAAATAAAAATGCCATACTACTATTTACCAAAAATCCGGAACTTGGGAAAGTAAAAACGCGCCTAGCAAAAACTATTGGTAACGAAAGAGCACTTGAAATTTATAAAAAACTTTTGACCCATACCCAATCTATTGCAAGTCCAATTGATGCGGATAAATTTGTCTTTTATTCGGATTCCATCAATAATGACGATCAATGGAGCGCTACTGATTATTATAAAAAACTACAGTTTAACGGAGACTTAGGACAACGCATGGCTGCCGCATTTGAAGAAGTTTTTAGCCTTGGATATCAATCGGTTTGTATAATCGGGAGCGATTGTTTTGAATTGAACTCAACAATAATTTCTGACGCTTTTTCAAAATTAGAGAGTCATGATGTTGTTATCGGACCTACTTATGATGGAGGTTATTATTTATTGGGAATGAAACTTTTGCATGAACCTCTTTTTCAAAATAAAAACTGGAGCACAGATACTGTTTTTTCAGACACTATACTTGATTTTGATACGCTCTCGTTATCATCATATAGTCTAATAAAATTGTCAGATATAGACGAAGAAAAAGATTTACCTGAACATTGGAAATAAAATACTGTGTATCATCTCTTTAAAATAGCTGCATCTAAAGCAATAAAAATCTATTGCCGGAAAGCTGTGGCTTATTTTGATCCAAATTTTGTTTTGGATGGACCAAAAATCATAGCGTGCAATCATCCTAACTCTTTTTTTGATGCAATAAATATTGCAGTTCGGTACCCCAAACCTATTTATTTCCTGGCTCGTGGAGATGCTTTCAACAAACCATTAGTTGCCTTCTTTTTAAAAAGCTTGCATTTAATTCCCATTTACAGACTAAGTGAAGGAAAAGAAAATCTAAGTAAAAATATGGAAACTTTTGAAATGTGTCTGACGCTGCTGAAACAGAATCAAACTATTTTAATTTTTTCTGAAGGAATTTGTGTCAACGAATGGAATCTAAGACCTTTGAAAAAAGGGACCGCTCGACTTGCTTTACTCGCTTTAAAGGAAGGTATAACAAACTTAGAAATAGTGCCTACCAACATCAATTATTCTTCATTTTCAAAAAACCCAAAAGACAGTATTCTTAATTTTAACGCGAGTTTCAAACCTGAAACTTTAACTAAAAACCCAGAAGCTACATTCTACAATTCGTTTACCGAATTGCTAAAAGTTGGTGTTTTACAAAATATGATTGTGAAAAACGATCTTTCGGATGTTACTTTATTTCCTAAGTCAAATACAATAGCAACCAAAATTAAGAAGATTTCGCTGGCTATTCCAGCATTAATCGGCTTTTTAGGGAATTATTTGATCTATCACATTTTTAAAATAATGGCTTTGAAGAAAACAAAAAATACGGTATTTTACGATTCAGTATTATTTGGGATGTTACTGCTTTTTTACCCTATTATCATTGTACTGCTTTCTATAATAATTACAATACTTCTCAATTTTAAAATTGGACTTTTATTTTTCATGACAATGCCCGTGAGTGCCTGGTGCTACAAACTGTACAAGAGTTTGTAAATTACTTTACTTTACTTAAAGCCAACATTTTTATCATCCATTTGGGTAATGGTTTTTCCTGATTTCGCTTTCTTAAATCTAAATACCAACCCATTTTTTTCAGGATAGGCACTCTATGAGTTTCAACGAGTTCAATTAAGGTACCATCAGGATCTTCTATGTAACAAAAGCGACCAGACGCATTATCCATTGCAAAGGTATTATTGCTATCAACAGTAAAATCTAATCCCCGACTTTGTACGTGTGTTTTTAAATCATCCATGGCTATTACATCAAAACAAAGGTGAATAAAACCACAATCACCCCAATACCTATTTCTGTAAATTTTGGGTGCCTGCTGATCTAAATTTTGAATCAATTCAATCGTAACATTTCCTAATAATTTATTAAAAGCACCTTTACCAGTAGCGCTTTTATGGAGTCCAATTTTTCTGAAATTATGATTATTTTCATTTATTTTGATATCATAAAGTACGGTGTCTAGCCCCAGAATAGTTTGGTAAAACTCGATCGAATGCTCTATATTCGACACTCCTATTACCGCCCCTATAACACCTCCCAAATCATGTTTGTCTTTTTGAAACCAATCCTCGGATGGAACTATTTTGAATGTATTGCCTTGGTTATCTGTTACATAAAAATAGTGAATACCACTTTGACAAATATGTAATTTTGAAGTATTTAGTCCCGAAATAGTAGAAAGCCTTTGATGTGATTTATAAATATCAGCCGATTTAATAATGGCAGCAAAAATTCCGATATCACCCAAATTGACCGTATTTACTTTGCTCGGAACTCGATCCAAGAACTGCCATAGCTCAAAACCGCCTCCGCCTTGTAAATTCATCGTTAAGATTGCTCTTCTATTGAATTCCTGGCCGCCAGTATATTGCGTCATTAAGCTGGCTTTAGCTTCATCATCAAAAATTAAAACATCCATTCCAAATAAATGTTTGTACGTATGTTTGGCCGTTTCGGCATCACATACTCCAATTCCGATTTGTTGAATTCCTGATAAAAATTGATGCATACCCTACTTAAATTATTTTTGTAAACCTTTTGAATGTGCGATTTTATAGTACAGCGAAGGAACAAACCACCACAACCATAACAAGAGCCGCTCCGCTTGACCAATAATAACCATTTTTTTATTGGATTTTATACCACTAATTATTTTTTTGGCACAAACATCGACTTTCATGCCAACTTCATTGTTCGCGTCAGTTGCACCAAATTGCTGACCATCACCCAGTAAGGCATTTTTAGAAATGTTGGTATCTATCCTTCCTGGATATACGATAGAAACAGTAATATTGGTTTTATACAATTCGCATTGTAGCGTTTCTAAATACCCCTTAATGGCGTGTTTCGATGCGGAATAACCCGAACGAAGCGGAAAACCAATTAAACCAGCAATACTACTAATTACGGTAATATTGCCTTTATTGTGTTTTTTAAAATGAGGCAATATGGCTTGTGTAATTGCAACTGGAGCAAAATAATTGAGGTCCATTAATTTTTTATAAACAGCAATAGCCGTTTCTGATGCTTCGGCACGCTGACTAATTCCCGCGCTTTGGATCACGCAATCAATAGTACCTTCTAGTGCTAAAGCAAGGGATACAAGATCGGGCAAACCATCTATATTCAATAAATCATACGGTAAAATATAGACTTTTGAATAGTTCAATTCAGCTGCTACATCCTTCAAAAGTGATTCATTAGAAGAGGTTAGAATAAGTGTTGCACCTTGTTGAGACAATTGAATGGCTAATTCTTTGCCAATACCAGATGAAGCACCAGTTATCCACACCACTTTATCTTTAAAATGCATTTTTTCGGTAGCTTAAAAGTTCTTTATATTCATTAATCATATCCGATTGCGAAGCACCTTTTTTATACATCTTAACTATTTTTAAATTAGCCAGCTGAACGGTTAACCAGGAGTTTTCCTCATATTTTCTTGCAGAAACTAACGTTGCTTTTGGAATAAGTTTGAAAGTAGCATTTTTCCAAAGACGCTCCAAATAGTCATAGTCTTCCATAATAAACATTTCCTCATTGTATGAGCCCACTTGATCCCACACTTTTTTGGTCACAAAAATGCCTTGGTCACCACCTCTAAAAAAAAGGTAATTGAATTGAGTAAAAAAAGAATTTATTCGGAGCAACAAATTAGAACTATCAAATCGTGTTCTAAAACTGCCACAATCGAAATTGTTTTGAATTGCATTTTCTATCAGATCAAAAAAAGTAGGTGGTGGTAAACAATCTGCATGAACAAAAAAGTAAACTGTTCCAGTAGCATTCTGTGCACCATAATTCATTTGTCCGGCACGCCCTTTGAGTGGTGAGTGCAATGCTTTTATGCCTAAACTTTCCGCTATTGCAATGGTATTATCGGTACTGCCAGCATCTGAAATAATTATTTCATACGCTTTGCCCAACAGATTATTTTGCAAATACGTGATTGTTTTTCCAATTATTGCTGCTTCATTAAATGTTGGGATAATAATGCTTAAAATCATACAGAGAAATTTAATAGTATTCTAATACCTTTTTGAAAGTGAGAGCCTGTTAATTAGCTACTTCACTTATGAATTTGATGCGCATCAATCGCAGTTCATCAATATCATAATCTCCATCAAATTCTCTGAGTGCATTTTCTATATTATCCGATTCCGATTCCATGAAATAGTCATGAATTTCTTCCTGTTGCTCATCGTCTAGCATATCATCAATCCAATATTTAATATTCAGTTTGGTTCCTGAATACACTATTTGTTCCATTTCTTTTATCAAATCATCCATCTTCAACCCTTTAGCGGAAGCGATATCATCAAGCGATAATTTTCTGTCGATGTTTTGAATAATATATAGCTTATTAACTGAGTTGACTCCAGTTGACTTTACTACCAAATCTTCTGGGCGAATAATATCATTATCAGCGACATAACGGCTTATTAATTCTAAGAATGCTGCACCATATTTTTTAGCTTTACCCTCTCCTACTCCATGGGCGTTTATTAATTCCTCTTGTGAAATAGGATATTTCAAAGCCATATCTTCAAGCGAAGGATCTTGAAATACCACAAATGGAGGCACGCCTAATTTTTTAGCTACTTTTTTACGCAAATCACGCAACATACCCATTAATACTTCATCGGCGGTACCACCAGCTTTGGCGGCAGTGACTATGGCTTCATCTTCTGACTCGTTGTATTCATGATCTTCAGACATCATAAAGGATTCCTTATTCTTGATAAAATCCAATCCCTTTTCGGTAATTTTTACAATACCGTACGTCTCAATGTCTTTGGATAAAAATCCAGCTACAAGAACCTGCCTCAATAATGCCATCCAATATTTTTCATCAAACTCAGAACCACAACCAAAAAACGACTGTGTATCTGTTCGATGTGCCTTTATGACTGCATTGACACGTCCAATAAGCGTAAAAACAACTTCTTTTGATTTGTATAAATGTTTGGTATCGCGAACTACTTCTAGTAATTTCACCACTTGATCGCAAGCTTCTACTTTTGTTTTTGGGTTGCGAACATTGTCATCCATATCGGCACCATCTCCTGTCACTTCATCAAATTCCTCTCCGAAATAATGCAACAAGAATCTCCTTCTAGACATTGATGTTTCGGCGTAAGCCACAACCTCCTGCAATAAAGCAAATCCTATTTCTTGCTCTGCTATAGGTTTGCCCGACATGAATTTTTCTAATTTTTCTACATCTTTATACGAGTAATACGCTAAACAATGCCCTTCGCCACCGTCACGACCTGCACGACCCGTTTCTTGATAATAACTCTCTAGTGATTTAGGGATGTCATGGTGTATCACAAAACGCACATCTGGTTTATCAATTCCCATCCCAAAAGCAATTGTAGCCACTACTACATCTACATCTTCCATCAAGAACATATCTTGATGTTTGGCGCGAGTTTTAGCGTCCAATCCCGCATGATACGGCACGGCACTAATTCCGTTTACTTGTAGCACTTCAGCAATAGCCTCTACTTTTTTGCGGCTTAAGCAATAAATAATTCCTGATTTTCCTTTATGTTGTTTGATAAAACGAATAATATCCGATTCTATATTTTTCGTTTTGGTACGTACTTCGTAATATAAATTTGGCCTGTTAAAGGACGCTTTAAAAGTAGTCGCGTCAGACATATCCAAGTTTTTAAGGATATCTTCTTGAACTTTGGGGGTAGCAGTTGCGGTAAGACCAATAATAGGAACATCGCCTAATTGCTTAATGATGTGCTTTAGATTTCGATATTCCGGTCTAAAATCATGGCCCCATTCAGAAATACAATGCGCTTCATCTATCGCTACAAACGAAATTGTTACATTTTTAAGAAAGTTCACATTCTCCTCCTTTGTCAGGGATTCAGGCGCCACATAAAGCAATTTTGTCAATCCAGACGTAATATCTTTTTTTACTTGTGTGATTTCAGTTTTGGTAAGAGAAGAATTTAATACATGAGCGACCCCATTTTCTGAAGATAAACTTCGAATGGCATCCACTTGATTTTTCATTAAAGCAATTAGAGGCGAAACTACTATAGCAGTACCCTCTTGAATCAAAGCAGGCAATTGATAACACAGTGATTTTCCTCCTCCTGTAGGCATGATCACAAAGGTATTCTCTTGGTTTAAGATACATTTTATGACTTGTTCCTGCAGCCCCTTAAATTGGCTAAAGCCAAAATATTTCTTTAATTCTTTGTGTATGTCAATTTCGTTTGAATTCATTCTTTATTATATGGTATTTTGTTTAAATTTGCGATACCTAAAGGTACAAATTTCTTTTACACACACAAATTTTAATCATTCTGTTTTGATATCTAAAGAAAATATATTGGCTAGCGCCAAAAAAACTATTTTATCGGAAAGCGAATCTATTGCAAAACTAACTGATTTTCTTGATGAAAACTTTATTGAAGCAACACAAAATATCTACAATTCTAAAGGACGATTAATTGTAACAGGAATAGGAAAAAGTGCTATTATTGCTCAAAAAATGGTCGCAACATTTAACTCGACTGGAACGCCATCGCTATTTCTTCATGCCTCAGAGGCAATACACGGGGATTTAGGAATGATTCAAAATGATGACAGTATCATTTGTATCTCTAAAAGCGGAAACAGTCCAGAGATTAAAGTTCTGGTACCACTTTTAAAACGATTTGGAAATACAGTAATAGCAATAACAGGAAATACGGGTTCTTTTCTGGCAAAAGGTGCCGATTTTGTTTTGAACACCACAGTAGATTCTGAAGCTTGTCCTAATAATTTAGCGCCAACAAACAGCACCACCGCACAATTAGTTATGGGCGATGCACTTGCAGTTTGCTTAATGGAAATGCGCGATTTCAAACCAGAAGATTTTGCTGTTTACCATCCTGGTGGCGCATTAGGCAAAAAATTATTGTTGCGCGTACAAGATATATTAGAACATACTCTAAAACCTATGGTTTCACCTGATGCGTCAATTAAAAAGGTTATTTTCGAAATTTCTGAAAAACGTTTGGGTGTTACAGCAGTGGTCGATGCAGAAAGAGTAGTAGGAATTATCACAGATGGAGACATAAGACGCATGTTGAACGACAGAGATTCATTTAGCGATTTGACGGCAAAAGACATTATGACCAAAAATCCAAAATTAATTCCATCTACCGCTATGGTCGTAGATGCATTGAATATCTTGGAAGATTTTTCTATCACACAATTAGTTGTGGTCGATGAAGGGGTGTACCAAGGAGTGTTACATTTACATGATATTTTAAAAGAAGGAATACTATAATGGCAAAAAAAAACTTAAACGAAATGTCGTTTTTAGATCATCTTGAAGAATTAAGATGGTTGTTGGTTCGAAGCACTATTGCAATTTTAATCCTTGCAACCGTTACTTTTTTTGTGAGTGATTACATCTTTGACGTGATCATTTTTGGTCCAACCAATGCTAATTTCGTTACCTATCGGTTTTTTTGCGACCTGTCTAATCAATTGGGTTTCGCAGAGAGTATTTGTGTGACAGACATGCCTTTCATCATTCAAAACACCAATATGGAGGGTCAAATTAACGTTTTGATTTGGACCTGTATCACTGCCGGATTTATTCTGGGTTTTCCATTTATCCTTTGGGAAGTATGGAAATTCATCAGTCCTGCCTTGTATGAAAAAGAGAAAAAACACGCAAGACTTTTTATTGTCTCCTCTTCTTTACTTTTCTTTTTAGGAGTATTGTTTGGCTATTTTGTCATTGTACCCATGTCTGTGAACTTTTTTGCTACATTCACCGTTAGTACGGTTGTCAAAAATCAGTTTAGTATCGACTCGTACATCGGAATGGTAAAAACAAGTGTAATCGCTTGCGGATTATTTTTTGAATTACCCATAATTATCTATTTCCTGACCAAGTTAGGATTAGTAACGCCGGAATTCCTAAGGAAATACTGGAAATATGCAGTAATTATAATTTTAATTGTAGCAGCAATTGTAACTCCTCCAGACGTTGTGAGTCAAATTATTGTAACCATTCCGATGTTGTTAATATATGAAGCTAGCATCTTCATTTCAAAAATAGTAGTAAAAAATCAAAAAAAAGTAAATGGCTGATATCATAGAAGAATTCAACGAGTACCGTTCTAAAATGAACGAAAAATTATTGGCAGACAATAATAAAATTGTAAAACGCATTTTTAATCTAGACACCAATGCCTACGCTGCGGGAGCACTAGATGTAAAAACAAAAGAACTTCTGGGACTAGTAGCCTCAGCTGTTTTACGTTGTGATGACTGTGTAAAATACCATTTGGAAACCAGCCACAAGGAAGGGGTTACCAAAGAAGAAATGATGGAAGCCATGGGAATAGCGACTCTAGTTGGCGGAACAATTGTAGTTCCTCATTTACGAAGAGCCTATGAATTTTGGGAAGCATTAGAAGAAGCAACAACCAAATAAATTGTTAAGAAGTTAAATCGTTTAATTGTTTATTCGTTTATTTATACGATTAAACAATTAAACGAATAAACAGTTAACCCGTTTAAACGATCAAACTAAAAAAAATGAAATTAAGAGCCGAAAATTTAATCAAAACCTACAAAGGAAGAAGTGTAGTAAAAGGCATTTCGGTAGAAGTGAATCAAGGCGAAATCGTGGGGCTTCTTGGTCCTAACGGTGCCGGAAAAACAACTTCATTTTATATGATTGTAGGATTGGTTAAACCAAATTCCGGGAATATATTTCTGGACGATTTGAACATCACTGATTACCCGATGTACAAGAGAGCACAACAGGGAATTGGATACTTAGCGCAGGAAGCTTCTGTTTTTAGAAAATTAAGCATCGAAGACAACATATTAAGCGTACTGCAATTGACTAAACTTTCCAAAGCCGAACAAGTCGCAAAAATGGAAAGTCTAATTGAAGAATTCAGTTTAGAACACATTCGCACCAACCGTGGGGATCTACTATCTGGTGGCGAACGCCGTCGTACCGAAATAGCACGTTGTTTGGCTACTGATCCAAAATTCATATTATTGGATGAACCTTTTGCGGGTGTCGATCCTGTAGCTGTTGAGGACATTCAAAGAATTGTAGCCCAATTGAAAAATAAAAATATCGGAATTCTTATTACCGACCACAACGTACAGGAAACCTTGGCTATTACTGACAAAACCTACTTGATGTTTGAAGGTGGAATTCTTAAAGCTGGTATTCCGGAAGAATTAGTAGAAGACGAAATGGTGCGTCGCGTGTATTTAGGGCAAAATTTTGAATTGAGAAAAAAGAAATTGGAATTTTAGGAAAGTGGTCAGTGTTCACTTTAAAAAAAGTGATCAGTATTCTACATTTTTTTCACTATTTACTAAAAACTAGTCATTAAAAAAACTACTCCACAGTAATATACCGCAACTGTTGCAAATCACCATTGTAAATATTTATATCTACATTACCTTTAATTCCAGGAATGGAAGCCTTTTCGGTAAATTGCCAAAACAACCAATCTTCGGCTATTTCTTCTCTGTAAAAATTATAATTGGCAATCCAAAAAAGATAATCGCTGAACTCTTCTTTCAAAAAATCATCGTAATACCGCTCGCCTGTATAAATGATAGGTTTTACACCATAATGCGCTTCTACAGCATTTAACCATCTTTTCAATCCTAATTTAAGATTTTCAATCGACTGGTTTTTAGGCAATTTTTCAATGTCTAAAACGGGAGGCAAATCGCCTTTTTGAAGTCGTACTGTTTTAATAAAAAGTGCCGCTTGTTCTAGTGAATTTTCATTGGGACGATAGTAATGATAGGCACCACGAATCATTTTGTTTTCTTTGGCGCCAAGCCAATTTTTATTAAATTGAAGATCTTTCCGATCTTTTCCAACAGTAGCCCGAATAAACACAAAATGCAATGGGTATTTTTTTTCTAAAGTGTCAACATAACTCCAACTTATCCTTCCTTGGTATTCGGATACATCCAAACCGATACTTTTTCCCTCATGTTTTTCCAAAACCTGATAGTTTCGAACATCAGAAATACGTTTGGCCTCGCTTTCTTCCCGCAGTACTTTATCTGATTTAAAACTAAAATAGTATGCTAAACCACCCCTGTAATGATAAACTGTGAGAGCAAAAAGCATGAATAAAACGGCAACAATACAGTAATGCAAAAGTTTTCCGGATAAAACAGTTCCTTTCTTTTTAGGTTTACGAACTACCGTAGTTTTTCTTATGATCGTTTTTCTTTTCATTCAAAAAAAACTACTTTTTAAGCACTTTATTATTCACTACAGACAACACGACATAAAAAATAATAACTAACGGAATTCCTAAATAGCGCAATAATATCAATAGTAAAAGGGACAAAGTTAAAAAGACAATTTGAAGTGCATTTTCTTTAAAACTAAATTTCTTGATCTTCAAAGAAAATAACGGAATTTCAGCATTCAACATATAAACACTCAAAACAGATATCACTAATAAAAACCAAGGAGTTGTCAATAGTTCGATGTTAATCAAAGAATCAGTATATTTTAACACCAAAGGCAAACTTAAAATAAACAAGGCATTTGCTGGCGTTGGCAAACCTATAAAAGAGTCGGTTTGACGGGTATCGATATTAAAATTCGCTAAGCGGTAACAAGAACCCACTGTAATCAAAAAGCCCAAATAAGGAAACCATTGCATATGGGCGACAACTGCAGTAGACGAATGATCAATCATCATTTGAAACATTACTAAACCCGGTACCACACCACTGGTAACCATATCTGCCAAAGAATCCAATTGTAAACCAAGCGGACTCGAAACGTGGAACAACCGTGCAAAAAACCCATCAAAAAAATCTAAGAAAATACCCAAGCAAACAAAATAAAATGCCATTTCAAAATCTTGGTTGAATGCAAAAACAAGGGCGATGCAACCGCAGAAAAGGTTGAGTAAAGTAATCGTGTTGGGGATGTGTTTTTTGATTGTCATATGTATACTATTTGGTAAACCACAGTTGGCAAATTTAGTATAATATGTTGATCGAAAATACGTTTTGTAAGGAAGATTTGAAAGAAACTCTACTGGCATTATTATTAACAGCACCAAAATTTAGAAACATCTGAATTTCTAAAGAGACAGAAGATGTACTAACAATATTCTATTGCAGCTCATTCATTCTTAAATTTATTTGTTGAAAAGGAGAAATAAGCTCGCTAAAAAATTATATTTTTGATAAAAATTAAACAGTCCTATCGACTGTAAAAAAGCCCACATTGAAAACAAGCTTCCTAATAGCCGCGGTATTGGTCAGTACACTTCATTATAGCCAAACCGTACGTAAATACTCGAATGAGTTTATGAATATCGGCGTGGATGCCCAAGCATTAGGCATGTCTAACACGATGGTGGCTGCGACTAGCGACGTGAATTCTGGGTATTGGAATCCATCGGGATTAATCAATCTTGAGGACCAACAAGTGGCCGCCATGCATGCTAATTATTTTGCCAATATAGCCCAATACGATTATTTGGCTTATGCTAGCCCTATTGATGATAGAAGTGCTTGGGGAATTTCCTTAATTCGTTTTGGTGTTGACGATATTTTAAATACAACAGAATTAATCGACAGTCAAGGCAATATTGATTACAATCGCATCAGTCTTTTTTCAACGGCTGACTATGGCTTTACTTTTTCGTACGCACGCAAACTGCCTGTTCCTGGATTTCAATATGGTGTAAACGCGAAAGTGATCCGAAGAATTATAGGTAAATTTGCCAACTCCTGGGGTTTTGGTTTTGATGTAGGAGTACAATTCGAAAAAAAAAATTGGCAATTTGGATTGATGCTACGAGACATCACAACAACCTATAATGTGTGGAATATAGACGAGGAGGAATATAAGAAAATCGCAAATGCCATACCTGGAGAGAATCAAGAATTACCAGAAAGTACTGAGATTACAGCCCCAAAAGCACAATTGGGAATCGCTAAAAAATTCATTATCCGATACGATTATAGCATTCTGGCTGCTGCCAATATGAACATGCGGTTTGCTAAAACCAACGACCTTATTGCTACTGATTTTGTAAGTATCGATCCAGCTTTGGGATTAGAATTTGGCTACACTGATTTGGTTTTCGTTCGTGCTGGTGTAGGTAATTTTCAAAATGTACAACAACTTGACAATTCTGAAAAAGTTGGTTTTCAACCTAATATTGGATTGGGATTCAAATACAAAGGGATTCAAATTGATTATGCTCTTACTGATCTAGGCAATCAAAGTACAGCGTTGTACTCTAATATATTTTCTATTAAGGTGGACTTAGGCATGTTCCGAAATTAATTTAAAATTCAAAAATTTAAAAAAATGAACCTACCTTCTTTCAAAAAAACAGTGCTACTTTTTCTTTTGATTTTTACAGCTAGTTATAGTTTTGGACAAACCATTTCCTTATCAAATGCAGCAAAAGTCAGAATTATTACTTGTGGAACAGGAAATGAATCCTACTCTCTTTTTGGACATACAGCTATTCGCGTTAGTGATGCGGTTCTAGGTGTTGATGTGGTATACAATTATGGTGCTTTTGATTTTAGTACTCCAAATTTTGTTATGAAATTCATGAAAGGTGACTTGCAATATTTTGCAGTTGCACATCCCTATCTGGAATTCATTAATCAATATGGATACGAACAACGATCCGTTTATGAGCAGGAACTTATTATTTCACTTGCCATGAAACAAAAATTATTTGATAACCTGAATACCTCGTTAGCATCGGGTGATAGCCATTATACCTATAAGTTCATAGACAAAAACTGCACTTCGATGGTTGTTGATATTATCAATAAAACACTAAACACAACCGCTATTGTCAAAAATTCAGATACAGATCGTACCTACAGAACTATTTTATTCCCCTATTTTGATGGTCATTTTTATGAAAAACTAGGAACCAGCATTATCTTTGGCACAAAAGTAGATGAAATGGGAACCAAAATTTTTCTACCCTTTGAACTGCTTAAAAGCTTACAAAAAGTTTCTTATGAAGGTCATCTACTAGCCTCAGAAAATAAAACTTTAATTGAGTTCAAAAAAGAAACACCGATTTCGTGGTGGAACAATCCATACACCTATACTCTCTTCCTTGCGTTTATTGTGTTATTAAACAAGAAACCCATCAATCTATTTTACCTCAGCGTAATGGGATCATTAGGAATCTTTTTTACTTGGATTGGTCTGTATTCGTCACATTTAGAATTAGGATACAATTACAATATATTACTTTTTAATCCTACATTATTAGGGTTACTTTACTTCTATTGGACCAAAAACAAAAAAGGAATTTACAATCTGGCGGTGGTAAATGTATTCTTTTTAATTATTTACATTTTTGTACTGATCAACAAAGCACATTTTCTGTTAGTATTACCTTTAGTAGTATGCAACGGATTTATTTTAGTGAGAATAGCAATTCAAAATAAAAAACGCATTCCAATTATCATTTAAAATTGGACTAAAATCCTATGCAATTGAGTAAAACCAATTTTTATTACAAAAAGCAAAGGCACTATCAGAATTTGAAATAATAATTTAAAAATTTGAATTACTGTCCTCTGTAAAACAAAACAGTAGTAATTGTTTTGAAAGCAATGCTTAAATCGAGAAAAATACTTCGATGTTTTATATAATACAAGTCGTATTGTAATTTTATCAAACTCTCATCTATAGTGGCACCATACGAATAATTCACTTGTGCCCATCCTGTGAGACCTGGTTTTATGATATGCCGTGTTTCATAAAAAGGCATAATTTTAGCAATTTCTTTAACAAAAAAAGGACGCTCAGGTCGTGGACCAATCACTGCCATATCGCCTTTTAAAATATTTATGAATTGAGGAAATTCATCAATTCGAGTTTTTCTTAAAAATTTTCCAAATACCGTCACTCGCTCATCATTTGTAGTTGTAAAAACAGCACCATTCGTTTCGGCATTGCTAACCATAGTCCTAAATTTCAAAATTTCAAAAACAACGCCATCTTTACCCACACGCTCTTGGGTATAAAACAACTTCCCGCGATTTCCTATTGTATTTCCTACTACCACAAATGGAGTTACTATAATGCCAATGATTGCTCCAAGCAATGAAAGTAAAACTTCAAAAATCCGAACACTCATGAGGTAGAGTTTGTTTTGGTTGCTTCGGCTAAAAGGAAAGAAACAATAAAAATCCCGAGACATATGCTGTACCGGAATGCGTTGTGTTTTACTTTCATATACCTGAGTATATTCTCTAATGATGATGCTTGATTCTAATAAACGAAGTAATTGCTGATATAAATCAGGAGTCATTCCATCCGTTTTTTGGGATGCAATCACTACTTCGGATATGTTGTTTTGTTTCACAAAAGAGAATAAGGAATCTCTTTTTATATTTTTACAATAGGGATAATCGGTTGTGGCATCTTCGGCAGTATCGGAATTAACGAATGCTATTATTTTATAATTAGGGTCAATATTCTCTAATCCTGCAATCAATTCTTGAACCTGCTCGGTATCACAAATTAAAACTGCATTTTGAAAAAAACGATTAGAAGCTAAAAACGAAACATAAAACATGCGCCACATCAATAGAGCAAAAAAAACAACCAGATAAAATAAAACAATCTGAATTCTATTCGAAGGAAGTTCGGGAGAATAAATCGGTGTTAATAAGTACACGAAAACAGTTGTCGATGCGGTAAGGATTAAACTCCTGAATACTTGAAACTGATTGCTGGCAACTTGAAGATTATACATTTCGAAAATAGTACCAAAAAAATTAAGGTAGACACCAAGAAATAACATCCAATACCAAGTATTTGTAACTCGAACTAAATAATCTACATCAAAATAATTTCCAATTAAAATTAAAAAAACAAAAACAAAAAACACATCAAAAACTCGAAGGATCATCTTTCGCTCTGATATTTCAAAATGTATTTTGTTATCTAAAAACATAATTCATATAGCTTTACAATTGCAATTTAGTGCTTTTGATTTCAAATAAATTTAAGAAATGTTACTATTTTTAACAATTTTTTAAATAATTGGCAATTTCGTTTCTCATCTGTCAATTTTGAAGTCCAAACTTGAATAGTAATTTTACAAAAGAAGCATTAAAAAGTTAAAGATTTATGATAAAATTTGTGTGTACCACTATCAATCGTCTCTCTTTTTGCTAGGAAATCCCAACTGGATATTCAATAGTGATAAGGAATAAACAAAAGCAGGCGCTGCGGTTCGCATGGCGGCATGATTAATAGTCAAAAACCAAAAAGCAACAAAACACAACAAAAACATATTAAACTTGTTCTCTAAGTACAATACTAAAGGGGTGAAAAATAAAATCAATAATCCTAAGATCCCAAGCGTTCCGTGTTCGGCCAGCATGCGCGTAATTTCATCATGAGACAAGACTTTAACTCCTGTTTCGTCCTCTCTAATTTCGGCTCCTTTGCCCACTCCTACCCCAAAAATTGGGTTTTTCAAGAAGCTGACAATCTCGTTTTGAGCAACATCTTCCCTTCCTGTAAATTGACTCTCTTTAGCCCTTCCTGCGGCATCTTGATTGGCGTATCGTTTGTCAATAAGTCCGCCCGTTTGATAAGACGTATAGGTCCAAGTAGCTATTATCCCGATAATCATAAAAACAATAATGTAATTGAGTTTAACCCTGCCACTAAAATTAGATTTAAAATATAAAAAAGCCAACAACAAAATAATCATCAAAAAACCCGTAATCATACCTCCTCTGGAAAACGTAACCATCCCTCGATACGTGATATTTAAAACCAGTATCAGGTTAAGAATGGTTTGGAATTTTGTTTTTGAATCTAAGATGATTCTCGAAAAAAAAATAAACATTCCCAATCCTAAAATAGTAGCCACTTGGTTGGGCCCGTAACCACCTGAAGTCTCAAAATTAGACTGCGTACTGGTGATCACATCGCGAATATTAGGAGTGTACAACGTTAAATAAACCATACAAGAAACAATGGGCAGTCCCATACTTAACAAAGCCATATTAATCTCTTCTAATGTCATCTTACGTCTAAAAGTGTACAAAGATGCTAAACCCAAACAAACTGGACCTGAAATATTAAATGCGATCGCCTTTCTAATATTCGTATCAAAATTTAAAGTAAAAGTTGAAATAATAACACTTGGAACAAGCAAAAGCAGGAAAACCCAATAAGGCACTGCACCTTTCGAAAAACCGCTGTAATACATCCCTATAAAAATAAAAACAATAACCCCATATTTAGAAATCTCATACAAAGGATTGCCATCGGTCATTCTCAAAAAAACTTCACTCCCTACAACATAAGCCGCTGCAATTAGTGCTTCATTATTTCTATTTTGTTTTTTAACAATGTAGTATGTCCCAAAAATAAAAATAGAATATCCAAATATCTTTGAAATTAAGGGTATATAGAAAGCCAAAGCTCCAATTAGCACATGGAACAAAATTAAATAGAGATAGGATTGGTCTTCTTTTTTCATTTTTTACATTAGAATTGCAGCATACTTTTGTATTACTGCTTGAATAATCTTTTCTCTCGAATAGTTTTCAATCACTTCAAGCTTCAAATTTACAGCAATATGATTTCGAAAATCTGAATTACTAATCAATATTTTTAATTGATTTTGAAGTTCTTGAATATCATTCGGATTGAAAAGCAAACCACTAAAATTTGGCTTAATAAGACTCGAACAATAGCCGACATTAGTAGATAAAACGGCCAGTTGCGCTAATCCATATTCGAGTAAAACTAACGGAAATCCCTCAGCTGTTGAGGCCAGTATTCCAATAGTTGATTGAGATAAAATATGCTGAATGTCATGTTGAGCATCATAGATAAAAACACTATTATTCAAATCAAAATTGTCAACATACTCTTTCAAAGCAGTTGAATAATCATCCTGAAAATCCTTGCCTACAAAGTGCAAACTCCATCCTAATTCATACAATTGTAATTGATTAAAGGCACAAAGTAACGCTATATGATTTTTAGGCTTTTTTAAATTTGCTATACATACAATTCGTTTTCCTAACTGTCCTTTCAAAATAGTTGACTCCAGATTCACATTTGCAACCTCAACAAAATTGGGAATAAAAAACACCTTTTTAGCAAATAAATTACTTAGAGCCCATTCTTTCATTTTTGGGTTTACGACGAAAATGGCAGAAAAAGTGAATGAAGTAAGAAGAAGTGAAAGATTTTGCATTTTACTCTGCTTTTCTCGTATTCCTAAATGATCATGCCAAACCAACTTTATAGATGGCAAAACTAACTTCAATATAAACGCAAAGAAAAACGAGGTGCCGTGTGCGTGAATAATTTCAATATTATTTTTTAAAATGAATTTTCGTAATTGGAGTAACGCAATACTATCCAACGTACTGCTTTTATTTAGAAACAAATACGGAACATTATTGTTGATCTGATTTCGCAAATCACCTTCCTTTCGAGTTACCACGAGTGCCGAAAAATCAATTTCATTAGCCAACGCATTAGCATAATTTACTGCCATTCGCTCTGCGCCTCCTGCCTCAAGTGAATCTATAATTTGAACAACGCGCATTATTTTAAAATCTTTAGTATTTCTAATTCAAAAAGCTCTGTAGTATATTTTTGGGACCAAGTCGCCGCTTGATTTTGCATATTGTCATAAAGAGGTTGATTTTTAATAATTTTTTCTATTTGTAAACAATCATTTGCTAAATCCATAGTCATTAGTAACCCTCGATTTCCAAAGTCTAGCATAAAAGGAATACAAGAAACTTTAGTTGCAAGAGGAACACATCCCCAAAACATACCTTCTGCAATAGCTTTAGGCCAACCTTCGCTAGCGGATGGCAAAATCACAAAATGACTTTCTTGATACGCTTTTTGAATTATTTCTCTATTTTGATTTCCCTTTAAAAAAACTATTGAATCTAGCTGCTTTGTTTCAATATAATTTTCGAGTAGTTTTCGTTCAATACCTTCTCCATAAATACACAAGCGTACCGGAAGGCCTTTGAGATGCAAACCCTCTATTATTTTAATGGCGTATAAAGGATTCTTTCCTGTGACTAAAGCCCCTACAAATGCAAAATCAATCGATGTTTGTAATTTTTTTGGAATTAATCGTACTTTGTCTATTTCAGAATAGCTCGCCGTAAAAAAAGGATAAATATTTTGAGTCTGACCTTCCCAAACTCCATACACTAAGACTTTCATATTTCTGGTTAAGAAAGTATTGCTTAAAATCCATTGTTGCAATTGATACGACCACGGCTTTTTGGATTTTGGATCCCAATTACCGGCATATTTAGCGGACTTAGGCGTTTTAGGAAAAAGAATTTGAACCAAGCAACCCAACAACCCAATATTACTTGGGCAACGCAAATGAATGTGATCTGCAACTCGCATGGCTTTGTATAGGGTCCAAAACAAAATAGGAAGTTTAAAAAAAGTACGCAGAATAGCGTTAACAGTTAACAAATCAAAACTTGGAATCGAAATAAACTGCATGTTTTGATGGGTATATGGAGCATCAATAACCGATAGTTCTTTACATACTAAAGGAGCAACAACTACAAATTCATCTACATGTTTTGTCCAAATATTCATTTCGCTAACATAAGGCGAATACGCAAAGTACAGGTCATCAACTTGATGATGCGGAACATTTGTGAAGAGTACAAACTTCATTACGATTTTAGTATTGGTTTATTAAAACACAAACTCCACCAACCTACAGTGCGCCCCAAAGCCTCAGTAAAAGCTTGCTTTTTTGTGGCAGTTGTAAATGCATTTGTAAATCTAATAGCCGTTAACAATACAGTAATGGCATGCCACTTGAACCAGTCTCTCCATTTTGGATCTGGATTTTTCACTCGCCAAACATACCAGCCATTTCGCACTACCATTTTCCCGTATTGGTATTGATTGGGTCTTCCTTCAACATCATGATAATGGTACAGTTGCGCTGCTGTATTCAAATATAGTTTTCCCATTTTTGCTACCCGCAAAGCAAAATCAGCATCTTCATACAAGCCATACCCTTCAAAATAATTTGAAAATTGTTGTTTCTCGAATACCTCATTTCGATACGAAGAAACTCCTCCCATCAACAGCTCTACTTCATAAATTTTACCGCTTGGAGGCAGGAAACCCACACTTCTACCATGTGAATATAATGAGGAGTATCCCGGTGGACAATCACTGTCTAATCCCAATTTCTTTCTTAAAATAAAACGACTTCCATCGTTTCTTGTCCATCCATCAAAACAATATTCTGTTACTTTTGGCTGATAATCTACACCTACAAATTCGGTTTTAGACTCATTAACAATATAACCACCTGCACCCAAAGCTTCGGGATGGATTTCGTATGTTTTTAATAATTGTTCAAAATAATCCCATTCTAAAACGGTGTCGTCGTCCAAAAAACAAATTACCTCAGCATCAGCATTTACTCTTGCGATACCATAGTTCCTTTGTTTGGTGAGTCCGCGTGTTTCCGGCGGTACGTTATAGTACTGCAAATTCACAAAAGTACTTTCTGCAATTACTTTTTGAGTTGCTTCGTCTGTTGATCCATCTATAATTAAAATTTGATTGGGATAACAAGTCTGTTTCGCAACCGATTGCAATAAGTTAAGCAAGGGCTGTGGGCGCATGTACGTACATACAATTAAAGAGAAATTTATCATTACTTAGTTCTTTTTCCTAGTATTAACAATTTTCTAGCATAAAATAGGGATTTGGCAAATTGCCTATTTTTATAAGGTATTCGGATTAAGCGCCATAAGAATGAAGTTTTAGACCCTTTGAAAAGATACAGAAAAAAATGCTTTTTTTTGTATTCTAAAACTTGTTTTGCGCTGTAATGTTTAAGAATACCATACAAAACGGTTGGGCTAGGAACTGGACGTATGCCACTTACAGGTACATCCAGTTCCCAAGGTTGTTTTTTTCTTAGTTTTCCACTAATCTTAGCTTGGTTTCCCCAAAACCGATAACCGCCTGTTGCTGGTTTGAGGTGCAAGTTTACAGAAAAAGGATTGTGCAAAACTACAACTCCAATTTGCGATAAGGACATCCCAAAATCACTATCCTCTCCGTAACCTCCGTCAAAATTAATATCGTTTCCTACTAATTGATTGACAAACGTTCTTTTTACACAGGAATTAGCATTACTAAACATTTGTGTCGCGCCAACTATCCATCTTTTAGATTCATAATCCAACACCTTTTTTCGCAAATCTTCCAAGTTTTGTATCTGATTATCCGCTCGGATATCCAAGCCGTTGCAAGCACTGGCATTATAGGTTTGCAACAAGCGAATATGATTCTCTATAAAATCTGGCGGAATACGAATATCATCGTCCCCGAAAACAATATAATCCCCTTTACACAAAGCTATTGCTTCATTACGGGCGCGACAACTTCCCTGCGTATTTTGATGCTGAAACTGTACATCAAAAGGATAGTTATCAGGTTTGTACAAACTGAAATTAAGTTGGTCGATTGGTGTTGCGTCTACAACAATTACTTGCGTTGGCAGATAAGATTGGTTCTTCAAATCACTCAATAAATTCAATGTAAAATCCTGCCGCATCATGGTTGGAATAATGTAACTAACCGTCGGTTTACCTTGAATTGCATTCAATTTTCTTGGAGTTATTCTAGGGCCTATCGCTCTTTTATGAAAATTTTTTAGCGCATACAATACCCCTTTCCATTCTTCTATTCTCCAAAAACCTTGACGGTACAACATGTAAAAAGAATGTTCTATTTTAAAATTTTTTCTAAAAAAAACATACCGGTCTCTGGCACTTATTTTAATTTTTTCATGAGTTGATAGCACAAACAAACCTTTAACATATAACGGAATTGCTCCGCTATTTCGCAAGGCATTATACCCAAAATCAAGAGCCATTAGTTGTTTATTTTGATACTCTTCATCAAAACCATTTAAGGTATCCCAAACTGATTTCCGAATTACAAATGCGTTTGGATTAATTCGCCAACTCACACATTGGTCTAAACCGTCAAAATCATTTAAATACCAGAAAAAAACTGCCGTTTGATATACCAATTCTGAAAACGCATTTTTGTAACCTTGTTCAAAACTACTATGCCAAATATCTCCCGATTCGAGTACTAAAACTTCTAATTTTTCAAAATCGGGAGCTCCACAGTACAACAGTATCTCTCCTGATTTTGTTTGGCACTGCTTTAAATCGAATTTCATAAACTGTTATTTTTTAGATGCAAATCGGCCTAAACAAAGGCAATATTACTGCTACTGATTTAATTTAGTGGTGACCACAGTTTGGTAAAATGATACACTTTGTTGCGCCACTGTTGTTGTACTGAATTTTTCAATAACACTTTTACGGGCTGATAAACCAAATTGATTTCGCAAATCAGGACTTTCAAGCAAAGTTACAATGCGATTAGCATACGCTTTATGCTGCGTTGGATGAACCAAATATCCATTGACTCCATCAGCAATTACTTCACTAGCCCAGCCAATATTGGAAGCGACAATTGCTTTTTCCATAGCCATTGCTTCGATCCAGGAAACAGGTAACGCTTCTGCAAATGTTGGAAACACACATACCGTTGTTTCAATAATGTGTCTTTTTATTTCTTGGTAAGGAACAACTCCTAAATAAGTAACATTAGCAATTGCCTCAGGTGTAAACAATTGCTGCATCATTTTCCAAGTAGACACATTGCCCGATGCAATATCTCGGACATCTTTACCCACTAAAATCAATTTGGTGTCGGGACTTTTTCGAATGACTTCATTAAAAATCAATGGCAACTCCAACAATCCTTTTTTTCGAATTAAACTCCCAAAATACAAGATGGAATTGTCATTACTACTACTATCGACATCATTGCTAAAGACGTTCGTATCAATACAATTTGGAATGATAGAAAAATTTTTATCTAAATGAAATACCGCGTTGGTAGTGTCAGCAGTAAACTGACTTACAGAGAGCAAAGCGTCAGCAGTATTAAGCGCTCGCTTTTCATGAAATTTATTAATCCATTTTACGGGACGCTGGTCTAAATGACAAAAATAAGTATCCGATCCGTTCAACTTTAGTACAATAGGACATTTTTTTGGACGTATAAACGAGGTGATTCCGGTCCAATCGGGAGCTTCAACCAAATCGATTTCCTTTTTTTGATATAGGGTATCAATGATCCGCTGGAGTTTTTTTCTGGTTAGATACCACGATAATCCTTTAAGTTTTACATTTTTTATCTGTTGAATGCAAATACCGGCATCATCAAAAATGCTGTCTTCCTTTTGACCATATACCAAAACGCGAACAGTACAACCAGCTGCCAATAGTCCGACTGCTAAATTTTTGATACTCGTTCCCAGTCCGCCAGAACTGCCAGTAAAAGCATGTGGATATTCAGGCGTTAGAAAAGCTATTTTCATCTAATATTTTGAGTTTTGAGTAACGATTTTTGGTTTCAGGGGTAATAGACTTGAAGTGATGCTTCGTATTTTTTTTACAGTAGTATATGGTTATTTTTTTTAAAAAAAATCCTTAATAATTCTCATCGTAAACAATCTTGCTCCCGCATCATTCATGTGCCCACAAGAAGAGAAATACTGGTCGCCTTCTACTGCGTTTTCATAATTATGGATTTCAGGATAGATTTTATTCACTTTTTCAAAATAATCCAACCCCTTTGTATTGGCGCACATTGGCGTCATAACAGCAATTAAATTGATATTGTTTGCTTTACAAATTTGCTTTATTTCTTCGTAATATTTGTTTTGTATGGGCTTTAAAGCGCTGATGTCATTTTTCATATTTCCTTTTTTGTTTACCAAAGGATAATATCCCAAATTTTGAAGATGTGAGGTTTTTTTATGTATAAAATTGAAAAACATTTCTCGAAAACCAATTTGAGCATCGAAAACAATGTACCGGTAAAAAGGAATATAAAACAACTTTGAAAAATCCTTTTCCTGACTAAAATGTTTCTCTATTACATTCGAGTTATGAATGTAAGGTAAAAACTTAGATGAAATGCCGTCTGCTCTTTTTTCATTAGACAAATTGAGATCTGTTTCAATAATCACGTTTTGAATTTTATATTTTCTATCAATCATTAATTTTAAAATTAAAGATGCTTCGAATAAATGACCTCCGCTCATTCCGTAATTGTAAGCTTTTAAGCCCTTTTCTTCAAATAACTGGGAAACAAAATGATTGTTTGCTCTAGAAGATCCTAAAATAACGACATCATAATTCCTTGGCTGGGAATTATAAACGTAATCAATTTTACCACGATTAGATGCTTGTAAAAAAACTGCCGTGTACAAAAAATCTAACACAACAGCTATTAATACAGTTACAATTAGTGTTTTGAAAGCGAATAGTATAAATTTTTTCATGCGTAACGTAATTTTTATTGTTGTTTGCGACATTGCAAGAAAAGTATCTTACAACAACTCCTTCTGTGACCTCAAGCGCAGTTTTGACGTTTTACTTTTAAATGAATATCGTCTAAGCTAAAATTCACAAATCAAAACTGAAAATATATAAATTCTTTATAATCAGAATAGGTCCCTAATGCTACAATTGCCGCCAGGCATAATGTTAATTTCAGCCACGAATACTTTCCTGAAATAGGTTCAATTTGGGTTCTGCTGTTCCACTCCACCAGTATAAAAGCCAAAACCAGCAATAGCAATTCATAATTATAACGCTCGTTCTCGAGATATTGCGAATCGAAGCTAAGATTTAAAAACATTCGTTTAATGTAATCAAAAGCATCTCCAATTGATTTTGCTCTAAAAAATATCCATGCTAAACAGGTCAGTGCAAATGTGCTTAAAATGTTTAAAAACACTCGAACCGAACTTAAATGGCACTGCAATGAAACGGTTTCCATATTGGATCGATTTTTATTTAAAAGTAACAACGGCAAAAAATAGAGCGCATTGATAAAGCCCCAAGCGATAAAGGTCCAATTAGCGCCATGCCAAAAACCGCTCACTAAAAAAATTATAAAAGTATTCCTTATTTTCATTCCCATACCACCGCTGCTTCCGCCCAAAGGAATGTACACATAATCCCGAAACCAAGACGACAATGAAATATGCCATTTGCGCCAGAATTCAGCAATATCTCTGGAGAAATATGGATAATTAAAATTTCGTAACAAATCAATTCCAAACAATTTAGACATTCCCAATGCCATATCCGAGTACCCTGAAAAATCACCATAAATCTGGAAAGCAAAATACACGGCTCCCAAAAGCAGAGAAAGCGAATTCATAGATTCATAATGATCAAAAATAGCATTGGCATAGGTAGCGCATGTATCTGCAATGACTACTTTTTTTAATAAACCCCAAATAAATTGGTAGATTCCTTCTTTTGCTTTTTGATAATCAAAACTGCGTTTTACTTTCACTTGAGGCAGTAAGTGGGTCGCTCTTTCAATAGGACCTGCTACTAACAAAGGGAAATAACAAACAAACAACGAATAATCTACAAAGTTATATTCTGCTTTTATTCTTTTTAAATAGATGTCAATTACATAAGAGAGGCCATGAAAAGTATAGAAAGAAATACCAACAGGGAGAACAACATTTAATAGTAGCGGACTCGTTTGCAGTCCAAAACCATTCAAAAGTTGAGAAAAAGAATCTGCAAAAAAGTTGTAATATTTAAAAATTCCTAAAAAACCAAGGTTCATACTAATACTCAACCAAAACCAAAATTTCCTACTATTTTCAGATTTAGCTTTCTCAATTTGGATTCCAGTATAGTAATCTAAAAAAGTGGAAAAAACCAGCAAGAATAAGAACCGCCAGTCCCAGCAAGAGTAGAAGTAATAACTCGCAAGTATTAAAATAGCATTTTGACTGCTTTTGGTTTTATTGAAAACAAACCAGTATAATACAAATACAAGTGGCAAAAAAAGAGCAAAAGAAAGAGAGTTGAAGAACATAATATCGTATTGTAGGGCTGTGCTAAATTAATTTCAAGTAATTATCCACCATCGAATCTAATGAAAAACGAGTTTCAATTAATGCTCTGGTATTTTGAGTGATTTTAAAATCGCCCAAATATACTTTTTTAATTACAAGTTGTAGTGCCGAAATATCTTTTGCGGCAGTAATAAAACCATTTTTATTGTTTGTTATCACTTCCTGGTTACCGCCAACATTAGTTGTAATTACGGGAACATTTGCCGCTAAACTCTCCAGAATAGACAAGCTAAAACACTCCATGTGTGTGGGCTGCAACATATAATCATACTGACAATAAAGCTCTTTTAAGTTCGAAACACTACCTTTAAAAATAAAATTAACCTCCAATTGTTTGTCACTTATTTTATCCAAGAGGGAAGCTTTATAAGGACCGTCACCATAAATATCGATTATCAATTTAGATTTTATAGCAACAGGTAAACGTGCAACAGCCTCGATTAAATCTTGAATCCCTTTTGACTCTCTTAAGTGTGACGCTACTAAAAATGTAGGGTTTGTATAATTTCTTTGCGTTCTTACTTTTATGTCGTCAATAATAACGCCGTTGTAAATGGTGTTCATCTTCTGTTGTAAGTGATTTCCAAAATCCTGCAGTAGTGCATTTACTGTGTATTGCGAAACCCCAACAAACAAATCAATGTATCTTGAAAAGAGTATTCCTTTGACTCTTTTTTCTATTTTCTTCTTTACCGAATATCCGCTGATAGGTCTAGGATTATGATCAACTGCAATAACTTTTGCATTAGATAGTCGCTTTATTTTTTTAAAAATAGGCGTGCATAGTTCTACAAAATGCGTAAAAATATAACTATAATTTAAGGTGTTGGCTTCACAATGTTTGGCAAAAAAAACTTCTACATTTTGATACTTTGTATCAATAATATCAAGTTGATGATAATTACCATGGGTTGCTGTATTCGGAAAAAACCATTGGACTTCAATATGGTTTTCTTTGCATTTTTGATCAAATTGCCAAAAAAAATAATCCATTCCGCCTACTCGTTCTGGGAGCAATTCATAATTGCATAGAATCGCTATTTTTTTATTTACACCCATTTTAATAGTGTTGTTGCAATTCGGTTTCCAGTGTTTGAAACTGGTTTACTCACTTGTAACTGCAATAATTTTTTTCGATTTACAGAATCTAAATTTGGATTTCCTAGGTATACCTGTATGGCATTGACCAGTTCGTCTTGAGTTTTTACAATTTTAGTAGCGTTACTGTTCACTACATTGACAATGTGGGCGTAGTTTAAAAATCGTTGGTCGTCGTACAATCCGTTTGTAGCAGTACCAAAAACAGTATTAATTACTGGCTTATCAAATTGAATAAAATCCAAACTCATTGTAGACAACATATTGATATTCAAATCAGAAAACTCAAGTAAGCTTCTCAAATCTTTGACATCTTCTGTAGTCGGTATGCGTTGCGACCACGCTTCTTGGTGCCCTTGACGGGATAAATTCCATTTGGGATAATTCCATTTTATAAAAGGATATCGTGCTACATAGGCAGCAAAACGTATCGGATCCTCAGCTGGCGATGTTCGGACCATAAAATTTACATTTCTAATTTTTTTGGCGACAATCGCATCTGCAATAGTTTCAATATACAATTCATCATTTTTACTCGTTGAAATATCCCCACAACTAAAACAAATGGTTTTCAAAGTATCATCTAAATTGAACTTCTCTACAAATTCGGCTTTAGTGACTTGGTACCTTTCTAACACATAAGGTTCAAATTGTGGCGTTCCAACTACCTGAATATTTCCTTCTTCAACTGAAGTGTAAAACTGTTGCAATTCGGCTTTCATTAAATCACTCCAAACCAAATAATAATTAAAATTGGCTGCCATTCTTCCCTTCGATGCCAAATTATCCCAAGAAAAAATAAATGTAGCGGTCTTCACTTTTAATTGCGCTGCCTGAAAAACCAAAGGGGCAATATAAGGCGGTCGCTGGTGTGTAAAAAACAATAAATCAAAATTCTCGTTTTCTAAAATTGTTTTATATTGAGTAGTTATCGAATTTCTTTTAAATGATTTTTTTTGCCAAAAATTAAAGCGTTGAATCCATTTTTCAGAATGTAAATGGTCGGTTAATTTAAAAATAAAACGGGTAGCATAGCCTCTCGGTGATTTAGATGCGGTAGTGTTGACTCTTAAACTATCTTGAATTCCAAAATTATTGTTTTTATGCAATTGCAAATGCGCTATTTCTTTGGCTTTCCTAAAAAACCATGTTTTGAACCTTTCTTCAAAAACATCCAACTCAATAATTCTTGATTGCGTTACAAAGTCCTTGTAGATATGGTCTGGTAAACAAGATAGTATGACTACCTCATCGAATAATTTCTCGGCTTCCGCCAAAAAATCGCTCAATATAAAATTCCGGAACCCTACTCCATCAGTAATTACAACTCCTAGTTTTTTCATTTGGCTAATTTTCTACAGATTTTCTCGTAAAGTTTTAGCACGAGCTGTTCTAGTGCAAAAGTACTTTTTTTGTAAAGCTTTGTTTGAATTGACAATGAGTTTTTTGGCACTGCTACGATCTTCATTTTTTCTATGATACAATTGATTCTTTTGGTGTGCTTTTCATTTTCACCATAGCTTCTAGCATACCAAGTATGACATAAAATTTCTTGATTATTGAAAACTACTTTGTTTGAAATTCCATCTGAATCCATTACAGCCTCTAAAAAAAGAAATTGTTTCCCTTTTCTTCTCAGCCAGAAATAAAAGCAGTAATAAGGTTCGTAAAGACTAGTGCTATCATAATCAAATGGTAATCTAGATAAGTCATCTTGAAATTCATTAGGAATACAAAACTGATTTTTGAGCATTTCCTTTGTATTCCACATGACTTCGATTTCTTTGAAATGTAGTATTGAAAAAAAAGTGTTTATAACAAATGGATTTTTATTTCGATGGGCAATACTTCCCCCGTCTCTAACGCCACAAACTGTCGTTTGCTTTGCTTTCATTTCGTTGATAATATCAAAAACCAGATTTGGATTATAAAAAATTACATCCTCATCTGCCATTATTAGCCATTCAATCCCTTTGCCTTTAAGTCTTTTCATCATATATTTGATACTGTGAATTCCATGCATTCCGTTGGTCCCATCAATTATATAGTGCGAAATCCCTTTAGGAAAAAGCGGTGTAGTTTTAGCATACAAATCAAAATTTGCAACTGTAGTCAATAGCGCTATTGAGGAAGTATCCAAATCCTTAAATATTAAAAATTGTCTTTGAACTGTTTCTGATGATTGATCTCCCAAAAACTACTCTTCTGAAGGGTTTTTACAAATAATTGAGCACTATTTCCTGCTCCAAAATGACCTGTATCAGTACTAACTTTATGTGAAACTACACTTTTTAAAGCTTGTTTAATAGTGTTTGTATCATAATCCACATTTATAATATCCGAATTTAGCACTCTATTTTGTTGGCGCGTGCCAATGTTTATAATCGGGATTCCGTAATACGGTGCTTCCCTAATTCCGGCACTACTGTTCCCTATTATAAATTGTGCGTTTTTTAATAAGGTTAAAAAATATTCAAATCGAAGGGATGGAATAATACGAAATCTAACATTGCCTTTTAATTTTTGATATTCATCAATTATACATTGGCTTCCTAAATCGTTGTTGGGATAAATAACGATATAATTATGGACATCGGTTTGTAAGGCAGCTACAAAATTTTGAACGTAGGCTTTCATCGCAATAGCTTCGGTTGTCACAGGATGAAACATTACAATAGCAAAATTCTCAAAAGGAATTTCGTAATATTTTTTTACGTCGTCAATATTTGGTAAGTCATCGGAAAACATAATATCAATATCGGGAGAGCCAATAGTATGTATTGAAGATTCTATTTCTCCCATTTGTTTTAAGCGCCTAGCAGCGTCATCGTTTGAAACAAAATGAATGTGACTGAGTTTAGAAACACTATGCCGAATTAACTCGTCTACTGTTCCCGAGAGTTCGCCACCTTCTATATGAGCGACTAGAATATTGTTGAGTGAACCCACAATAGCGCCTGCTAAAGTTTCTACTCGATCTCCATGAACTACAATTAAATCAGGATTTACCTTTTTGCAATAGCTAGACAATCCTTCAATGGTTTTAGCCAAAGTCAAATCCATGGTGGTTTCGTGAGTACTATTTTCAAACGTATGCACGTTGGTAAAATTACAGCGTTCAATTTCAATCAGCGTTAATCCATATACCGCTTGCAAATGCATGCCTGTAACAAAAACAAATACTTCAAATTCTAGATCATTATCTAATATCGAAATGAGTGATTTTATTTTACCAAAATCAGCTCTTGTTCCCGTTAAGAAAACTACTTTTTTCATTTTAAAATTTTAATCTTATTGAATCACAGCCAATCTCGACTGTACTCGATTTGACATATTTTATATGACATCATTTATTTCAAATATACTTGTCACGTCGAGTGCAGTCGAGACGGTGTACTAATAATACCTAAACTATATCGTCCCATGTCAACTGTTCATCATTCTCTATCTGTCGGCTGGCGATTTTCCCCAATACTTCATTAAAATGTGCTGCTAAAATTTTCCCTGTTCCTGGACGTTTTACCCAAATATTTTCTTTGGTCAGTACTTCCCCTTTCTTTATTGTAGCAATAGTGCAAACCGTTGCAAAAGCAAAGTTTATTGTAACTTGTTCTTCTTGGGCTGGTTCCTTAGTCCCGCCGCGCATTTGCCATATTTCATTGGAAGAAAGAATCAATTCAGAGGCCGTTTTTTCATCCATACTACACACAATATCTGGTCCAGTGCGTTGCATGTGATCTGTAAAATGACGTTCTAAAATACTCGCACCTAATGCGACTGCTCCCAAACACGCATTGTTGTTCAAGGTATGATCAGAAAGTCCAAAAACCTTGTCAGGAAAAGCTTCGTGCAATTGCGTCATAGCTCCATAACGTACTAAATGAATGGGTGTGGGGTATAAATTAGTCGTATGTAAAAGTGCAACTGGAATCTTGTGTTTGTCAAAAATAGCAACCGCTTTTTGAACACTTTCAATTGTATTCATTCCAGTGCTTAGAATTACTGGTTTTCCATAAGTAGCAATGTGCTCCAAAAGTGGGTAATTATTGCACTCGCCAGAACCTATTTTGTAGGCATGAAGATCCATTTTTTTCAACCTTTCGGCTGCAGCACGAGAGAAGGGCGTTGATATAAAAATCATTCCCTTGCTTTCAACATAATTTTTCAATTCCAACTCGTCACTTTCATTCAATGAACAGCGTTCCATAATTTCATAAATAGATACGCTTGCATTACCTGGAATTACTTTTTTGGCCGCACCGCTCATTTCATCTGCAACGATATGCGTTTGGTGTTTCACAATTTCTGCTCCTGCTCTCTTTGCAGCATCGACCATTTGTTTAGCAATTTGTAAAGAGCCTTCATGGTTAATCCCTATTTCGGCAATAACTAAAGGCGGGAAATCTTGCCCTATTTTTCTGCCAGCAATTTCTATATATGGATTCATAATACCCGTTAGGAGTTATTTATCTCAACTTTACTCGAGATTACAATTATTTAAGATTTATCAGGTCGAGCGCTGTCGAGACACTTTTTTTATTAAATATTCAGCGTAATCGAAATCTTCTTGTGTGTCAATATCAACTTGGGCAAAAATATGATTTACAATGTATGGAAAAGCTTTTTCTGAGATGATACTATTTTCCAAAATCAGTGCAGCTTTTGTAATATAAAGCAAGCCATTCTCAAAATAAAGCGACTTTAGATCTTGGCTGCGTTGACCTATTTCGTAATTGAACGGAATAAAGATCCCAGATTTAATTTCTCCAAATTTATGATGGTTTTGAGTAACGGTAAACAAACTATCGACTTTTTCATTTTGGAATTTCACAAAGCACTCTTTTAACAAATTTGGTGGGCGCAACGGATTAGTGGGTTGCAATACTATTACATTTTCAACTGCATCATGAATCGATTCCAGTACGTGTTGCAAAGTAGTAAGGGTTGGTTCTAGATCTCTCGAAAGTAAGGCTGGTCGATCAATCACTTCGGCTCCAAAAGCCAGAGCAATTGTTTTGATTGTTGAATCATCCGTTGAGACATAAACCGCATCAATAATGTCGCTATTGGCTTGTGCATATAAAATACTGTGTACCAATAACGGATAATCGCCAAGCAAGAGCCTATTTTTATTAAGCAATCTTTTAGATCCGCCACGAGCTGGAATTATGGCTATGGTTTTCATGATATTTGTTTAGTAAAATGTAGTTATTTTTCTGGCGACCAATATATTTTTGTGTCCGGCAACTTTCGATAAGCTTTTAGTTCATTGTGAAGCAGTCGGTTTGAATTTTTAAAAAGTTTTGGAATATGAATGATCACATCTCCTATAGCTTGCACTATTGCAATGCTTGCCATTAGATCTCCCTTTAAAACTTTGTTCCTAATTTGTATCCACAGCGAGTAAAAAAACAATCTTGGAATAGTTTTCAGAGGGTAAAACATAATATACAAATACCATCCCGATCGCAAAGACCGTCTTAACCTCAACCGGTAATCGCTCGCTTTTTTACGGGATTTTACATCGACCCGATGATGAACTAGAACACTTGGTAGGTAGTGAATTTCGATATTTTTTTTAAATAAATGATAACTTGCAAAGTCCTCTTCACCATAAAAAACAAACCACTCTGGATAATTTGCAATTGAATTCCAAGCCGACATTCTCCATACGTGTGCTCCTCCGGCAAAACTCTGCATCATAACTGGAATTTCTTTTGAAACTGTAGAATTTGGTGCTTCTAAATCCCAAAAAATTCGAAACCCAATTAACCCACAGTTTACATTTTTTTCAAAATGATGAGCAATCAATTCCAAAGGCTCTTTGGTTATAAAATGTAAATCATCATCAATAGAAATAGCAAATTGAGTTCTTACCAAACTCAATAATTTGTTCCTACTGTAAATTAATCCTTTACTAATTGGATTCCGTATTAACTGAATATTTGGATAATTATTTTGCAAAAAAGAAATGGTTTCATCTGATGATCCATCATCGCAAATAATACATTCTACATTACTTCTGTCTAATAGATTTTGAATTTTTAGTAAAGTATATTTTAAATCAAGCAAACGATTTTTAGTGGTAATGAGTATAGTGAAACTTGAATCTTGCATTAATTTGATGATTTTTCAGTCAAGTTATCTATAACAGATTTTAAATACGTATCCGATACATAATCGATTAAATCAGGTCTATTCAACAGTAAATTATTCGGGTTTTGTTTCCACAATTGATATAAATTTTCAATAATGATAGCAATTCTCTCTACATCATCGACTTCACCCCAAAAAGGATAATCATTTCCTAATAACCTTCTTGTCTCGCTAAAATATGGAGACAATATCAAAATAATTTTATTTGCTTCAATACAATGTGGAAATTTAGCTGGTAAGAAGGGGCTAATCTCTGATTTGGCTTCTAAAATGATATTAACTGAAGCATTTTTTTGTAAATGATACACTTCGTCAAAATGGCTATTACCATTATAGATATATATTTCAGGACTATTTTTTTTATATTCTTCTAACATTGCACTATGATAAGAAGCATTCCCCAATAAAAGTAATCTTGAATCTGATTTTGCAGCTGGATTTTTATTCAAAAACATTTTAAATCCGTTTATTAAACCCTCAGGAGATCTTTGTTTCATTAAATTTCCTGCATGCAACAAATTAAATTTCGAATCATCAAAATAGGATGGAAAACTTGCATTCTGGACTTCGTGTTTTGAATTTTGATGCGGGATAATAAGGCCTGTGTTAGCAAAGTTAGGAAAATAACTGCTCATCCATTCCTTTAATAATTGACTAGGGAAAGCAGTATACTTTGCTTTTTGTGATAACTCACGGAAAAAAAATTCTTTTCTATCATATCCTGGCTCAACCCAATTATAAGGTCTTGGGTAATAATGAAATGGAAATGGATCATGAATATATGCCATCCATTTATCATGTAGATGAGTTAATTTAAGCATCGCATAATGAGGCCGAAAACTTGCTCCTTTACTCAAAGTAAGAACTAAATCGGGATTAAATGATTGTTTTTTTAAAGCTTTGCTAATGCTTTGTGTATCATTAAAAAAATTAAAGGAAAATCCAAATCTCTTTTCAAAAAAATGGGTCAAATTAACTTTAAATTTTCTATTTACAACTCTTAGAAACCTACTAATAAAATAATAAAAGCTTGATTTTATTTCAGGAATAGCAACAGTATTTATATTTTTTAAAGTAATATTTTTTAAAGTATAGTGATAGACCACAATCTCAAAACCAGCTTCGTTTAGATTAGTTATCAAAGCCACATTGGCTTTAGATCCGCTACTATCTTCAATATCTATAGAATCTACTATAACGAGTATTTTCATTTTAGTTTGTGGTTAATAAATAATCATTTATTTTTCGAGAAGCCTCTCCATTACCATAGGGATTTACTGGTTTTTCAAAACCTTTAAAATTTTCTAAAATATCCTCTATAGCATTTATGATTTTATTTTTATCCGTTCCTACCAAAGTTGAAAATCCAGCAGCAACTCCTTCTGGTCTTTCTGAAACGGTTCTGGTTACTACAACTGGTTTTCCTAATGAAGGTGCTTCCTCTTGAATACCTCCTGAATCTGTAACTATTAAAAAAGATTTTTGCATTAACCAAACAAAAGCGGGGTAAGGGACTGGCTCAATAAGTTGAATGTTTTTCCTGTTCGCCAATAATTCATATACAACATCCATTACATTGGGATTCAAATGTACCGGATATACAATAGTGACATCGTCACGTTCAGAAATTTTAAAAAGTGCTTCACAAAGGTTCTGCATTCCTTCTCCAAAATTCTCTCTTCTATGTCCCGTAACCAAAATTATTTTTTTTCCAACTGGGATTATATTTTTTAAGTTGTCAATTTCGTGGTGCGCATAACCCTTTTTTTCTATTTTACTAATAGTCCAAAACAATGCGTCGATTACCGTATTTCCAGTTTCAAGAATACTATGTGGAGAGATTCCTTCGTTCAATAAATTTTGTGTTGCTTGTTTTGTGGGCGTAAAATGCATATCGACAATCCTACTGGTTATTTGACGATTGATTTCCTCGGGAAATGGTGCCCGTTTATTGTACGTTCGCAACCCAGCCTCTATATGTCCTACTTTTATACCCAAATGAAATGCTGCTAAAGCCACCAAAGATGATGTAGTTGTATCCCCATGTACCAAAACCAAATCTGGTTTTTCTGTAACTAAAACCTTATCCATTCTAGAAAGAATCTTAGCACTTAAACCATTCAAAGTTTGATTAGCTTGCATTAAATTGAGATCATAATCTGGAACAATCTCAAAAAAATCCAATACTTGATCCAGCATTTCTCGGTGTTGCGCTGTCACACATACTTTTACACCAAAATTACTTTGCGTAAGTTCATGATAAAGTGGTGCCATTTTGATAGCCTCTGGGCGTGTACCAAAACAAAGGAGGATTTTCATTTCTTAATTCTTTTTATTTTTTTCTTCACTTTATATATTGGTAAACGTAATGGATATGACATATAAAAAAGTTTCCACTTTAATCTTCCCAGTAATCCTATATCTAAAATCTTTAAAATTCGATTAAATAAATTATACTCTTTAAAACCAATAGAAAAAGTTATAAGATATTGAATTAATGAAGTTGTAAGTAATTGTTTTTCTTTAAGATTTTGAATAACTAAAACAACAGCATCTGCTTGTGAACTTCTTCTAACAGGATTATTTTGAAAAAACTCTCCGGTGTTGGAATTAGGATGTTTTCTTCCATAAAATAAAAATTTGTTAATTGAAATTCCTTTAGCTCCATAAGATAAAATTCTCGAATATAATTCCCATTCTTCAGCATACATTAAATGTTCTACAAAGCGATTTTGGTCAAAACATCCTCTCTTCCACATTACTACGCAGGAATTAAACGGAAGTTCATGATTTAATAACTTTTCAATATCATTTTTTGTAATTTCAAATGATGAGTACATTTTAGAATAATCAAAACTATAATCAAAATCATTAAAAAAAACTGCTCTTTCATATCTACAAAATAAGAATTTTTCTTGTTCTAATTCTTTTACACATAATTCTAAATTTTGAGGATGCACAATATCATCATCATCAAAAAATATGATATAATCACCCTGTGCTAAATCAATGCCATAATTCCTGCACCCCGGTAAACCTTTTTTATAATTATCTGTACGTTTTAAAAATTTAAATCGTAAATCTTTATTTAAGATTGGTGTAATAACCTCTAAGGTATTGTCCGTTCCTCCGTCATCAATGATTAAACATTCAAATTCTGAATAAGTTTGATTTTGAATTGACAGCAAAGTCTCCAATATAAAATGGCTTCTATTAAAAGTTGCCATGATTATGGTTACTATAGGTTTCATTTAATTAAATATAGATTTAATAAACCGAATTGGTTTTAATATTATTTTACCTATCCTAAACTCAATTCTTTGCAAATTTTTCAATTTTTCATTTTCTTCCCTTTTGATTCTAGACAACATATCATTTATAAAAACATCATAATATATAATATTTAAATCCTTATGTTTAGTATAGATATAATGTAGCAACTCATATTTATTTTTATTAGCCACTTCGGTAGTAGTATCTGTTCTTTTTCTATAATTGTAAAGCGGTTCTTGAACTATTTTTGCATAACCCCCATTTTTTAATAACCTTATAAAAAATTCCCAATCTTCAAATCCTTTTCTCATCCCTTCGTCATAGCCACCACAATTTAACCAATCCACTTTTTTGAACAATGATGTTCCCAACGCATTATTGGAATACAAAAAATCAGAAATTTTACCTCCTTGTGGTTCATAAACAGAATAATTACCGTTTTCCAAAAGTAAATTCGCAAAACAGCTTACTATTTTTACCCCATCATCTTTTAAAAAAAATGAAATTGCCTTCTCACAAAAAGTTGATTCAAAATAATCATCACTATCCAATAATAAAATAAAATCACCTTTTGAAAATTCAATACCAACATTTCTTGCTTTACTTTGCCCTTGATTTTCTTGCGTAATGAGTTTTGTTATCTTTGGTTTAATTTTTTTTAAAACTTCTTTAGTTTCTATATTAGAACCGTCATCAACGACTATAATTTCTTTATGAGGATACGTTTGATTTAATGCAGAATTTACAGCTTGTTCAATAAACTGAAAGTCATTGAAACAAGGAATAATTATTGATATTACAACATTACTTTTCACGCTAAGTGTTTTTTAACAGATTCTCTTTGACATTTCTAACTGACTCCAGCCATTTTATTCCAAATTTCATATCAGGTTCCAAATGATTTCCCTCTGCCCATTCATTCCAAGATTTTATGATAATCATTTGAGGATTTTTTGGATTCTTAAACAATTCTTTGACTGTTTTCTCCAAATGAATTTTCCAAGAGTCTGGATTTGAATTTACAAAAATTAATGACTTCTTCCCACTTCGTGCTGAGTTATCCCAGTTGGGGAAAACACAGGGAATATATTTTTGATGTAAAAAAGTTAAATTAAATTGTGATACTGCTTTTTTATAATCAAAAATTAATGGTTTCAATCTTTTACCAATCTGATTCGTAAAACCAAGTTTAACTTTAATTTGTCTTTCAAGCCATCCCAAATACCTTACATCTTCAAATAAAAATCCCTTGCTATATCTCATTTTTTGGAATACTTCGACACCCACTTTTCCGTAAATAAATTTATTATTCAGAACAATATCTGAACAAATTGTTGCTATAAAATGAATACCATTAAAACCATTAGCAGTCGCTAAATCATTAAAAATAGTTATAAACGCTTCATGATTTGGTATATCATCAAATCTATACACATGAAACATAGGCTTATTATCAATCTTGATATACCGTTCATCTTGAAAAAAAGGAAGTGAATAATTAAAATACTGTATGTAATCTTGCTCCCCTTGATACGTTTGCTCTATTAAGGTATCTGGATTAACTAAACCATGCCAAATTCCTTTCCATGTTTCATTTGCCCAACAAAAACAAAAAGGCAATACGATATTTTTATTTTGCAACATGGCTTCTGCGGGTTTTTCAAGCAGCATTTTCCCATTTCCAAACCAATATTGATAATAAATAAATCCATCAACACCATATTCTTTAGCCAACAGTGCTTGTTGCTCTTGAATTTCGGGCAAACGTAAATCATAAAATCCTAAATCTGCAGGTAAAATAGGTTGATAATGCCCTTTAAAAAGTGGTTTTGCTTTAGTTACATTTGTCCACTCTGTAAAACCTTTACCCCACCATAAATCGTTTTCAGGAATAGGATGATATTGCGGTAAATAATAGGCTAGAAATTGAATTTGCCTAGAGTTCATTTTCATGATTTTTAAAAGTGTTTTTTGTCATTTCCAAATACGATGTTCCCCATTTCTGGCAAGGTTCTAAATGATTTCCTTCGGCCCATTCATTCCAAGCATTTATAAATAGAAACTTCTCGGCATTTTGTTGCCAAGGATATTTTTTTAAAACATATTGCAACCAACTACCATATATCGCTGGAGTTGAACCCTTAAAAATGAAGGCATTACTCTTTCGCCTAGCACTATTATCCCACATTGGTACAATAGAAGGGCAAATATTACTTTTAAATTCTTTACTTATTTGGATATCAACAAACGCACTATAATCAAAAACTCTATCTTCTTCTTTTAAGATAACTTTTTCTTTTAAACCTAATTGCGCATTAATTTTTCTAAATATTCTTTGAGTTATCGTTCTTTTTTTTTCTGGAATTGTTGGAAAACGCGGTTGAAATTCGACAGCAAAATCAAAACCCATTGCTATTGGATCATCAATTATACCCCAACTTTGCATATACCCCAGATGTACCTCGCCAATTCCCTTTTGCCTGGCTTTAGTTCTCCATATTTCAGTTGTTTTTTTAATATCATTGAACAATTTTGGTCGATATACTAAAAACACAGGCTTACCGTCATGTTTTATGTATCGCTCATCCTTGAAATAGTTTTCACATAAAAACTCAAAATGAGATTCATCATCATCAAAACTATATTCTTGTTTCAATAAAACCTCCCTTTCTTCACCATCCCAAGCTCTTGTCCAATTTTCGTTTGCCCAACACATCATAAAGGGTAAGTCTTCTTTTGGGTTTCGCATTTTTCTATCCAAAGGTTCATGCAACATCCGTCGACCATTAAACCAATAATGATAATAGCAAAACCCAAAAATACCGAACTCTTTTGCCAATTTTTCTTGTGCTAAACGGGATTCTTCGACTCGCAGATCGTAAAAACCCAAATCCGCAGGTAAATGTGGTTGATAATGCCCCTTAAATCTAGGACTTGCCTTAGTAACATTTGTCCATTCTGTAAACCCTTTCCCCCACCATTCATCATTTTCAGGAATGGGATGAAATTGGGGTAAGTAGATGGCTATGGGTTTGATATTATTTGACATATTTATACAACTTCAATAATATTGGAGGAATAAAAAGTATAAAATTGTTTTTTAAAGATTTATTTGGAATATGTTTATTTTTAAAACTGTTTTCGTTACAAATTCCAAAATATTTAATAAAAAGAGCATTTTGCCCGATGTGTGTTTTGAAAAATTTTACCTGATTATTTAATTTTATAACATCACTCATCATACTCTTATTATGCAACCTGATTAGAGTTTTAGTTTCTTTAGGATAGCCTATGTGTTCAAATATTAAATTATTTAATGCACATCTAAAATTAAAATCCCAATCCTCTAAAGCTTTTAAGTTAATATCGAAAAAACCAACTTTTTCAAATACGTTTCTTTTATATAGTGATGCACTTATCACCATTGGATTACCCAATTTAAAAACCTCTTTTACATCACTATCATACCTTGTCAAAAAAACTTCATGTTTAAAGTTATCTCTTCCTAATATTTTTAATATTCTTGAACCAGAATCAAAATACCTGTAGCCAGAAACAGCAATATCAATAACTGGATTTTGATACATAAATTTCACTTGAAATCTTAATTTTTCTTTTTCTAAGATATCATCACAATCTAAAAACTGAACAAACTCCCCCACAGCAAGAACTAAACCTGCATTTCTCGCACTACTCAATCCACCGTTTTCTTTATAAATATATTTAAATCTTGAGTCTTTTTCTACCCATTTTTGTGCTATTTGTTTTGTATCATCTGGACTTCCATCATTAACAATAATACATTCCCAATTAGTATAAGTTTGATCTAATACTGATTGCAACGCCTCATCTAGATACTGCGCTTGATTGTAACAAGGGACGATTATTGAAATTGAGATGTTATTCATGGATCAATAATAGAATGATTTTAAAAATCGTTTTACCAACTTTATAGTGTTTTGAGAACCTAAATACATAATAGTCACGTTTAGTAGTGAAATCCACTCGCGAATACTTAAATTTCTTTCTTTTAGAATTTCAAATTCATATGTACGTGCAAAATTATTTAGTTGCTCAGTATTAAATAATCTAGTCTTCTTAAAAAGTATATACTTGAAAAACAAAAGTTGTGATTCATTTTTTAATTTCAAATTATCACTTTTACCTGAAATGTTTAGAGTAGACATTCTAATATAAACTATACTTTCATTAATAGTAAATATAGGTTTTTCACCAGAAAAATCAATCCATGCGGTATCGTCACTATTCCATGCCAAAGGATATTCTTTAAATCTATGTTCTTCATACATAAATCTTGAAAAAACATATTCTGACAAGGAACTTCTACTCAAGTTCCTATATTTTCTCCAATACGATTGAGGGGCAAGTTCCCAAACAGGATACTCAAAAATAGCCGATATTCCTCCTAAAGATTCATCTTTAATTTTTGTTGCAAATCGTATTACGTATGAATTATTCGAAAATTTATTAAAATTTTTACACCAAGATTCAACAACGTTTTCTCCCAAATAATCATCATCCCCCAAAATCATCAACCACTCTTCATTACCTGATAATGCTATACATCTCTCCCATTGTTTGGTTAGTGAAGTTCCTCCTAAATTATCTTCGAACCTGTGATATGAAAAATCAAACTGTCCTTTATACTTTTCTATTAAATTGGATGGATCTTCTGGACTCGCATCATCTCCGATGTACACCTTAAAATCTTGGCACGTTTGTGCTGCCAAGGAAGCCAAAGTAGCCTCAAAGAAAGTATGCTTGAAATAAGGAATTATAATAGCGAGCATTTAGTTTAAAATTAAATCATTTTCTAATATAAAAAACCAAACAACCATAACGGAATTGTTGCACTAGATCCTATTTCGATACCATCTTTTACAACAAAAGAATTTGGCAAACCCTCGATCTGCTTTTGTTTCTTGTTCTTGCCTCCTAATTCAAATTCATAAATACCATTTACCTTAAAATCTGCAGTTGACGAAGCAAAAACAGTATGCTTGTGCTGTACTTGATTAAAGAAAAATGTTTCTCGCAAGTTCCCTACATTAACATTGGCACTTATGTTATGCATTAAATTAGGATTATTTAGAAAAATTTTTTCGGGTTTACCCAAACTATTAATTCCTTTTTCTTCCACATACAAAAGTTGCAAAAGTTGCGCATCGTTCAGCAATTTTAAATAATTTTTCATGGTATTGAGACTTACTCCTGTTCGCTCGCTAATAGAGTTCATATTGGGTTTAAAGGGGACTGAACCGCTTATTACGGCCAATAATTTTTTTAGTAGCAAAGCATTCGATACTGGAATGGAAGCATATTGCGGAATATCGACTTCCAGAACCGTGAGAATCACTTCGCTCAATTTTTGATGAAATGAATTTTTATTTTCCATATAAAATGGATAATAACCATAGAGTAAATAATTCTCAAAATACTGTAAAGGTTTTATTTTTTGAACCATTTGCATGGCGATGGTAATATGATTGTCTAGTATATCTTGAAGCGAATAACTATCTAATTTAATTTGGGTTTCAAACTGAATAAATTCTCTTAACGACAAACCTGGCATAGTATAGATGACTACTCGCCTACTCAAATCGGCCTTTGCTTGATGAATGTGCAATAAGGATGAACCCGTAAAAACCAATCTTAGGTGAGGCATATCGTCATAAATATTTTTAACTTCTATAGCCCAGTTGGGGTATTTATGAACCTCATCAATGGCAATAAATAAACCTCCCTTTTTGTAAAAATCATCTACAAAATCATACAGTGTGTTTTCGAGAAAATACAAATGGTCTAAACTAACGTACAAAACCTTGTGAGTAGGTTCAAAATTGAGACGAATGTATTGCAACAATAGCGTAGTCTTGCCCACACCACGGCTCCCTTTTATGCCTATAAAACGGTTATCCCAATCAATTGAATGGATAAAATCTCTTACGTGATGCGTTTGTACCCGTGCATATTTTTCATAAAACTGACTTATTAATTTTTCCATAGCCTTTATTTTAAACAAAAATATACAAAAACATCAATACATTGATGTTTTTTATACTATTTAATATCAATGGATTGATGCTTTAAAAAAACTTACTTTTATACATTCCTAACAAATAAATTGGATCTTCTGCACTATCATCCTCACCAATGTTGACTTTAAAATCGCTAGTTTGTTTGTTAAGTTAATGATTTCAGAGTTTCATCAAGAAAATTAAGCTTGTAGCATTGAATGATAATTGCTAGCATTATTTGAATATCCTTTTCAAAATTTTAAAGGGAAATAAAATTAAATACCCAAGTTTATAAGTAGTACTTGAATAGATTGTATTGACTGTATTATTAACTGTATTACTAATTGTAATATTAAATTGAGCATCTATAATTTGACTTCCTTCAAAAATTGACTGTATTTGTTCTTTAAAATTATTATCTGAAACTATTGCTATAAGATACAAGGGGACGACAAGTAAATCTGAAACATCTGAATAATTACCTGAAAAAATCTGTAGCTCATTCTGGAATTTCTCATCTTGTATAATGGAATTACCATTACAATACTTTTGAGTTAATAATTGTATTTTATTAAATTTTTTAGACAATAGGTCAATAAATTCTTGTTTGTATAGCTCTTTAATATGGAATTGATTATTGAAATTTCTTTGGTCAGAATAATATAATTTATCTGGTGTCGAAATAATCAATAACCCATCGGGCTTTAAAACTCTTTTTATTTCATTCATCATTTCATCATGCTCATCGTGATGTTCGATAGTCTCAAAACTTACAACTACATCAATTGTATTATCATCAATAGGAATATGACTGGTGCTTCCTGTTAGAAATTCTAGATTTTCATTTTTGTACTTTAATTTTGCTTCTTGAACAGTCGTGTCATCTATATCTATACCATATACAAAAGTTGCCTTGTTACTCATTATATTACTTCCATATCCTTCACCACTTGCAATATCTAATACTATTTTATCTTTAATATAATTAGTAACGATGGCATATCGGTGTAAATGCTCTATGGTATCTCTACTTAGTATAAAGGTTTCTAATCTTTCTCCTGACCATTTTTTTTTCATCTTTTTAATTTTTCCATTCTAACTCTGGTCTAATCAATCCGGGGTAGTGTCCAGAATAATTGCCTCTTACCGACTTATCACCAAACTCATCAATAACATTAAATCCAAGCACATTCATTTCATGAAATTCAATGTGAAATGGACTGTACCTCATAATTGCAAAACTGCACGAATAGCTCCCTTCTGCAAGCAAATTTCCAGGTATCGTAATAGATTTTATGAATTTACCAACTGGTAATGATTCTTTTAAAGTAGATGAGTTTTTATCATGAGAACTAAAAATATGGACATTTTCAACATTAAATAAATTAAATCCATGAGTAAAAAACTCACCTTCTCTGAAAATTTCATATGTGAATTCAATTTTAATTTCATCAAAAATACTATGACTTACAGCTACTTTATTATCTTTATTTACAACTTTTGCTTCAATTAATTCTATAAAACTACCTTTAGGTTTATTAGAACTAGAAGCATCCCACGTACGATGAGCTGTAGAATTTTTATCTTCAAGATATTTCTCAATACTCTCCTCAATTCCCCCTTCAAAAACCACTTTCCCGTTTTCTAAAACAATTCCTCGAGTACACAAGCTCTTCACCGCCGCCATATTGTGACTCACAAACAGCACCGTTCTTCCTTCGCCTTTGGAAATATCTTGCATTTTACCAATCGCTTTTTTCTGAAACTCAGCATCACCTACAGCTAATACCTCATCTATGACTAGTATTTCAGGCTCTAAAAATGCCGCTACTGCAAAAGCCAATCTTACCGTCATTCCAGAGCTGTAGCGTTTTACTGGTGTGTCTATATAACGGGCACAACCCGAGAAATCTATAATCTCGTCCAGCTTAGAGGCTATTTCTTTTTTGGTCATTCCAAGTATAGCTCCGTTCAAAAAGATGTTTTCTCTACCCGTCATTTCGCCATTAAATCCTGTCCCTACCTCTAATAATGAAGCAATGCGTCCTCTCGATTTTATGCTTCCGGTTGTAGGTGCTGTAACTTTGGATAATATCTTGAGTAAAGTAGACTTCCCCGCTCCGTTTTTGCCAATAATACCCAAAACTTCACCCCGTTCTACTTCAAAATTGATGTCTTGTAATGCCCATACATAATCACTTGTGCCTTTTGTAGCACGATCATTGTTATCGCCTATTTTTAAATATGGATTCTCTTTTCCGCGTACTTGATGCCACCAGCGGTTGAGGTCATGACTCAGCGTGCCAGTTCCCACTTGGCCCAAGCGGTATTGTTTCGAAATGTTTTCGGCTTTTAATATGATATCCTTCATAATTCGTGAGAAGTGAATAATCAACTGTGAATAGAGAATAACTTCTTACAATTCACAATTCGTCTTCATTTTACTCGTTTTTTAGCTATATGATATTTTCTTTTTTATTTGTTTTGCAAAGGAATATTTTATCTCACTCTACACTTCTCACTTTTCACTTTTTTCACTTTTAACTTTCCACTACTCACACTTCTCACTTTTCACTACTCACTCTACTCTTCTCACTCCTCACTCCTCACGTCTTACTTCTTACTATCTATATAATTCCTAAAGCCTAAAAGTAATTTTTTAACCTCAGTTAGTAGGTTCTCAATAGAGTCATTTTTCTCTGTAAAATTCAATCTTACAGCAATCAAGTATTGAGTTTCTACCTCCGAAAGAGATCCCAGTGCTATGTGAAGAAAATGAATTAATTCTTTATCTCCCTTTCTTGCAACTCCTTCAGCCAAATTAGAAGGGATCGAAACTGCTGCTCGTCTCATTTGACTTATTAAACCAAACTTTTCGGCATCTGGAAACTGTTGCGTTAATTTGTAAATAACCTCAACTAAGTCCATACTTTTTTTCCAAACATCCAAATCTTTATGGTTCATTACTTTAATTTTTTTAATGAAAACATCAACCTGTAAGACTGAAATCTCATCTAATTTATCCACTTTTCACTATTCTCACTTTCCACTCCTCGCTCCTCACTATTCTCACTTTTCACTTCTCACTCCTCACTTCCACTTCTCACTATTCTCACTATTCTCACTTTTAACTTCTCACTCGTCACTCCACACTTTTCGCTCCTCACTATTCTCACTATTCTCACTTTTAACTTCTCACTCGTCACTCCACACTATTCACTCCTCGCTCCTCACTATTCTCACTTTTAACTTCTCACTCGTCACTCCACACTTTTCACTCCTCGCTCC